>CAYWOP010000020.1:0-10332 GCA_964459935.1 uncultured Methanosarcinales archaeon
AGGATAACACGGTGGGTACATGCTTCCTGCGATCGAGTGAGGAGTTGTAATCACGTGCTGGAATCGCATTGTCGTCACCGCGGCCTCCTGGGCCGAGTTCTTACCCTCCAGTCATTGTGTATCTGCGAAATCGTTTTAAACTTCGACGCGGATAACTGCTGTATGGTGAACGACGACGTGGTCGACTACATCGTGGAGGAGCAGCTCCGCGGGACGTCGCTACACGCGATCGAGAATGCGTTGCTCGAGCAGGGATGGTCAGAGGGCGAAGTGGACGATGCTATCGAGTATGTGGAGCGTGAGGTGGACCGTCGTCGCTCTGATTCGACGGGAAATGGAGATACTGTTGTACAACTAACCGCCGCACTCGTCGGTCTGGTCAGTGTCGTCACGACTGCGCTGGGCATTTCCGTGTTCGTAAGTCAGGTGACACGCAGCGTACCGCCGCCTGAGGTTTGGAATATCGTGGGTGCATGTGTCGTTGTCATATTCGGCCTGATCGGAGTCGCTCTAATGTACGGTCTGTGGTCCAGACAACGCTGGGTCAGGAAACCAACGTTGAGCTATCTGTACCTCCTCTCTATCCCGCTCGTTTCACTCCCACTAACCGCACCGTTGCTCTATCGCTTGCATAAGCACCCGGAGTGGTTCACCTGAACGGGTGGAAAGCGGTCTTTCGTAAGTTGCGATCGGGTAAGAATAAGGGCTGTGGCGGGTCGTTCCAGTCATACCATCGCCACTCCGCGCATTTCTCGGGTTCGCGCCGCTCCGCGTCGTCACTGGATGCATCGCCGGTGACCCAGATCGTGACGTAGTGCTCACCGCTGTCGAAGATATCGTTCGTGACAGTCGCTATCTGGAGATCGGTCACGTCCAACCCGGTTTCTTCCCGGACTTCGCGCCTGGCGCAGTCCGTGATGGATTCTCCGTGTTCGAGGTGACCGCCCGGGACGCACCACGTGCCTTCGCCGTGGTCACTCCGGCGCTTGCCATAAAGTACCGTTCCGTCATGTTTCAATATGCATGCGACGCCGACGTTCACATCTTCATGCTCGGTCATACGCTTCTACAGAATAGTTGCTACATTTAAACCCATTGCGCATCGAAAAGCCGTGTTCACAGCTTGCCGATGATGTAGAAGACTACCGCTAGGAGTATGCTCGCGAGGATACTCGTCGTTATCGGGAGGTACACGTGGTACGAGTCGCCCTGGATGTGGACGTCGCCGGGGAGTTGCCCGATGGGTACGCCGAGTTTGAGCAGTACTCCGATTGCTACGATGAGTATGCCTAGGGTTACGACGATGTCACCGGGTTCCATGCTGTCAACCGAACGAGCGGTTCACGATATTCCTATGACTAGGTTTTCTGTGGAATCGCTCTACAGTTGGTTATTCCAGTTCGACGTCTTGGGCTTGGAGGCCCTTCTCCGCTTCGACCGGAGTAAATTGGACGTCGTCGTCCTCTTCGAGGATCGTGGCTTCAGGGAGTTGGGTGTAGTGGACGAAGTAGTCTTCTCCGTCGTCGCCGGCGATGAAGCCGTATCCCTTGTTTACGCTGTACCATTTGACGGAGCCTTCGAGGCGTTCTTCGTCGTCGAAGCCTTCATCGTCAAACTCCTCGTCAAAATCGTCTTCATCCTCGAAGTCTTCGTCTTCGTCGAACTCGTCGTCGAAGCTCTCGTCTTCTAGTTCGTCGTCGAACTCGTCGAAATCATCGTCAAAGTCCTGTCCTTGCTCAAAGCCTTCGTCTTCAAATTCTTCATCCATAGAGTCAGTCATTCTCGTTTCCTCCGTTGTTGTACTACTTTTGTATCAAGAAACACAGGCAGCAGTCTTTTAAACCTTGCGGTTGGAGGTTGCTTTCTGCTAATCGTACAGTTGTATCCGGTTATCCAGACTGTCAAGAACGGAACGAGGAGTATCCCGTTGTTGCTCTGCGGGTCGCATCGACACCTGCTTGATCATCCGATACCGAGCGATCGTTTCGCGGAGCTCGTCCTGCATTTTGCTAAGTTCGTTCGCGACATCGATGTCGTCATAGGAGATATCGGGAATCTTGCGTAGAATGTAATCATCGAGCTTCCGGACAAGTTCGACTTCTCCGATGTGCTCTTTCATGTGCACCGGTACGTCTTGAACACCGACGTATTGACACTCTGCGTTCGCTGCAAAGCCTTCGCTCGATTCTTCATCTGTTCCGACACCGTTTTTCGTGTGATCTGTTTCCGATTCGTCGCTAGTAACGTGATTGTCTTGCTGGATAAGACGCTCCAGGTTTTCCTGTTCACCTGCTTCGGTTGGCACGTATTGCCTGATCTTCTTAGCCTTGGTGAGATACTCTGTTTTGCTCAATATTTCTTCAATCGTTTCCCACGCTGTTTCATAATGTACGTGGAACAGGGCTTCGTTTGGTGCCTCATCGGCTTTGGTTCCTTGTTTGAAATATATCGCGATACTCTCCTCGTCGAAGCCAACGGGGCGCAGCGCCCTGTACGGTGTATCCGCGTCGTTAAATCCCACGGTTCCGCGCGGGATGTAAATCGTATCCTCTGGCGCGGGTGCAACGCGTAAACGCGTGTCGAGCATCATATAAAAGATACAGCGATTGCGTGTTATAATTGTTCGGATGCGACCAGGTAATTTTTTAAACATCTCCACCGCGATACAGGATAGGCCTGGGTAGCCAAGTGGTAAGGCAGGGGACTGCAGATCCTCGATCCGTGGGTTCGAATCCCACCCCGGGCTCTCGAATACATCACTGACGTAATTTACGCTTTTATCCAGTTCAGAATTGTATCCAATCTTATGGGCGTGTAGTTCGTCAGTTCTGTGCTTACGTTAATCCGCTTCTTATCCTCGTGAAACAGTGGGTATTCGTCAGTGTTGTTATTGTGGTGGTGACCGTGGATCGTCCACCCATTCCATTCGTCAGGTATTTCTCTGGAATTGTGTACGAGCAAGAATTTGATTCCTTCGTATTCGACAAATAGCTTTTCGTGATACAGTATCTTATGAGATTCATCGTGGTTCCCTTCAATAAAGATGATATTGCCGTTGAGTCGTTTCAACCATTCGATCTCCGATGTTTTATGTCGACCATACGCCAGATCGCCGAGAAAATACACGACATCTCGTTCTCGAACAGTCTCGTTCCAATTGTTCACTAACGCTTCATTCATCTCAGATGCGTCAGAGAAGGGACGATCACAGTAGTCGATGATGTTTCCATGGTCAAGATGCAGATCCCCTGTGACGTAAATCTGGGGCTGTAAAAAGGAGAACAATCGTTGCGAGAAAGACTGAGGTTCAACAAGTTTTTCCCCGTTCTGATCAGGTATTCGTTCTAATTCCGAACTGTCTCTTTCCTCCTCCAAATCGTCCAAAAGTATATCGAAACTTGTATCCAAGATTGAATCATCTAATGCTTCCCGTCGACGCAACATCCTGTCCTGCATGAAATCGTATTCGCGCAGAATTTTGCTATTCTTCAGCAGAGTCACACGCATCAACGTGTGCTTGAAATCAAAGTCAGGTTTGCACTCTACATATCGCTTGACACGCTCGAACTTCTGATCAGACATCCGCATTGCCAGCGTCGCGTGAGGATGATATTCTTTATCTAAATCTCGTTCTCGCAAATCGCAGTAGTCTCGTAGTGTTTGAGACAGGCTCCAGTGAAGCTCTTTGAGCTCATCATGCTCTTCTACGTTGACGTAAACAACGTTACTGTCTTCAAACGTGTCATACCCAGATATCCGGAATTCAATCCTGTCAGGATACTGCTTGCAGATTTTTTTGAAATCACTTTTGAGACGTCGCTCATCTCTCGTCGAAAACGGTGCAATAATAGTAATGTGCGGAACGGGTTTGTGCCTGTCCAGTCGGTCAAGGTCAAATTTGTTATTCACTTCATATGCGAGATTTTTCAGTTTATACTTGGCCGAACCAAAAAACCTGAATTCAATCAGATAACTCTCTCGCCCCATTACGCTCTCCTCAAAACATTACTTTCGATTGGTCATTGAAATACTTTATTAGTGTAGCGATGCGTTATCAAAACCATGACCGAGGAAGAATGCTCCTACCACTTGTGCGAAAACGATACATCTCAGGCGTGCCGTTTCTGCCAGTCAGGTTTCTGCGACGAACACGCAGATCCGAAGAAACCTGGCAGCCCTCCGGAAGATGATACGTCGTTAGAAGCGAGGAAGCGACGTGAGAAAAACCGACAACATAAAGGCCATCCCTGTCCTCGATATTACGATTACCTCCAGATAAAGAAGAAAGAGGAAAAACGGACATATCGCAACTCCTTAAACAAGCTGCTTTCACTCCCAGCTGGATACTTCGGAGAACAACAAAAGGAGGACACCGAACCAACGGTGATAAAGAAACTTAGTCCAGAACCCTGGTACTACAACCCTAAACTACTAACTACGACCATACTGCTTCTCATAGCTCTCATCGGAGCAGTCATACTGTATCACAACGCCCCAAAACTGCAAAGTCAAATCCAACCGTACCTCGCAGAAAACAAGAACACCTCTACCGCTCCTTTGAAATCATATGTAGACAACGTCGAAAAATATGACGGGGAGCAAATAGAATTCACCGCGTATCTCCAGCACGCTATCAAAGGTAGAAATAAGCTCCACCAGTATTTTGTCCGTATGAACAACGAGACTATACGACTATCAGGACTGAATAGCTCCGAAGAAGAGATTATCCCTTATAACGGAACGACCCAACTCCAATATCACATCAATGGCACCATGCACGACACGTACCGAGGGCTCACTCTGAGAGTGAACCATATCAGAGAGGCTTCTGTAAACAGCGATAACCGTTCTCTTATACAATCTTATCTTTCCAAGATGTGGTCATGGATCAACACATCAACAGAATCAGTCGAAGAATACGGAGAAGACTTCGTCTCGTCGTGTCCAAGCGGAGAGAAGAAAATCCAAGGAGAATGCAAGAAAGTACCACAATGTAAAGATGGAACATTAAGCGGAGAATGCGGAGTTCACGAACCATACTATTGCAAGAACGGAACGCTCGTGAAGCGTGCCTCGAAATGCGGTTGTCCATTTGCATATGTAGCGAAAGACAATGAATGTGTATCAAAACGCAAAGTAGAAGCCAAAGAAGCATTTTCTTTGGTCAACAAACTCAGGAAGAAACATGATAAGAAGACGATTGCATGGGATTCCAGAGCCCACAAACTCTCTGTTTCCCGCTCAAAAGACATGTTTAAACGCGGATATTTTGATCACGTAACACCGGAAGGAACTTGTGTGAAGGATATGAAATCAGAATATAACTTCAGTCAGTTCGAGATTTTAGCCGAAAATATCGGAGGAATGACACACCGTTCTGACGGCACGCCAATCGCCTCAACAACACCAAAAGAAGCAGTACGAAGCTGGATGGAAAGTAGAGGCCATCGATATAACCTAATGTACACCCATCATAAGAGCGGAGCGATAGGATGCTACAAGTATATCTGCACATTCTTAGGTGTACATAAAAAAGCACAAGGATTTGGAAGTGGACCCTGTACAACGGGAGAGGAAGGAAAACGTTATTGGCGTAACGCTCCTCCTCAACCGGGAGAAGTTTAAAGAAAAAGAGTCAGATGATATAGAATAAGTGAACAAGGAGCAAACCGGCCAAGCTCCGAACATCTGTGTTGGACTGCACCCCGGGCTCGTTGTTATCCATCAGTAGCATTTAATTCAAAAAACTTTTAAACTGCATAGAGTCACTATATTCGGATGAGTATTGATGAAACTGTTGATATAGACAGTTCCGATATCGGAGGGGCGCCTACCGGGCGACCATATTCATTCGAAGGTCCTGAAGTAGATGAAGTTGAACGCTTTGCGGGTGTCTACCGAACGGAAGAACTGAACGAGAGAAAGAAAAGAGGGATGGCTCATGAGCTTCGTGAATCGACTAAACGCCATAGAAGAACAGCTATGATGCTGACCGGAGTGTTCGGCGTTGCTTGCCTGGGGGACGCCACCGGTGCGCTTGATCCAAACGGTCTGTTTTACATGGTTAGCGGAGGATCTGCCGCCCTTGCAGAGCTTCGTTCACGGGCAGAACGAGCATGGAGTAACGTAGGCCAGGAGCTATCCGAACTGGAGCAAGAAATGGAAACTATGAAAGAGCAAGTACGAGAATTCAGTAGGGAAGCAAAACGAAAAATAAATCTGACAAAAGCAGCGATCGACGGAGTGCGCGTTCATAGCTACGAAGAGCCAGAGACACCAGATGTACACTACTTGCCACGTAGTATCGAGTAAGATTCACTGGATACTAAGAACTTCTTCCCGCTGGCTCCGAACATCTGTGTTGGACTGCACCCAGGGTTGTTACTAGTCAATATCGTCCTTTATACGTTGTACATGGCTTTTTAGTTCGTCGAGCTTGTTCTCGAGGATATCCCAGACACGATCGATGTTAATCTTCCAGTAGCGGTGAGCGGCGATGTTCCGGAATCCTCGTATCTTTTTCCACGGCACGGATTGGTACTGATGCTTGATCTCGTCCGGTAACTGAACAACGGCTTCACCGATGATGTAGAGATTCCGCATGACCGCGTCACGAATCAACTCGTTGGCCTCAAAAGCTTCCTTGTCATGACCTTCCAAGTATCTCCGAATGCGATCTATCGATTCTATAATATCGTCTAGATACAGTTCATATTTGCGCTTCAACCTTCTCCCCACCCAGAATACTCGATCGCAGTTCATCTCTGATAAGATCTGGCTCGCCTAGGTCAACATCTTTCCCGAGCAGTTCCTCAAGGAAGGACAGGAGCCCTGCGTAATCGTCGAACATGCCCCTGCCGTCCGCGAATTCCACTAAAAAGTCAATATCGCTATCAGCATCCGCGGCATCACGCGCATAGCTACCGATTAAAGTAAGGTTTTCCACACCGAAGGCGCGAATCTCATCACTGTGTCGTTCAAGCGTGTCAAGTATCTCTTGACGCTTCATAAATTGACCAATTGTTTTGACATATAAAAAATCTTTCAAACTGACATATGCAGGCTCCGAACTTCCGTGTCAGATTGCACCCAGGGGTGTTCTAATCTCTGAAACTATATGTAGAAAGATTTATAGCCACTGCCACGCAAAGTAAATCTACAGTTCACCGGAAAAAAGAAGGAAAACTACCAATCAAACTCAAATAGTAATACTGGATTTAGTGTCTTCGAGAACCGCTTCTGAAGAGCAATGCCCATGGTTAAAACTGAATAATTTAAACGTGCACTCCGTTGCAAGATTTGATGAAGTCGTATGACTGTGCAGTGATCGGCGGTGGTATCACCGGAGCAGCATCGCTCTATGTTCTTGCGAAGTACACGAACATGCAGGACCTGCTCCTGGTAGAAAAGGAGGAGGGTCCGGCACGCGGGGCGTCGAGCAGCCTGGCGAACAGTCAGACCCTGCACTATGGAGATATCGAGACGAACTACACGTATGACAAAGCGGAGCGGGTGAAGGAAGCGGCGGAGATGGTCGAGACCTTCGTCCACGATAACGAGCAGCAAGGACTCCACACGCGAGGGCACAAGATGGTCCTCGCGGTCGGTGACGACGAGGTAGAGCGCCTCCGAGCGCGATATGAAGAGTTCAAAGAGCTCTTCCCACGCATCGAGTGGCTCGACCGTGAGGAGATACGGGAGATAGAGCCGCACGTCGTGCGTAGCCGTGACGAGGATACGAAGCTGCGAGCCCTGTACTCGGACAAGGGGTACCGCATCGACTATCGACGCGTGACCCAGGAGTTCATCGAGAAGGCGCAAGCGGTGCGCGGCACCAACGTTGACGTCAGGTTCAATGAAAAAGTGATGGAGGTCTGTAAGAACGACGGGCTGTTCCAGATCAGCTGCAGCGAGGAGATGACCGCAGACGGCCTGGTCGTCGCGGCCGGTGGGTATAGCCTGCCGATCGCTCGCAGCATGGGCTGCGGGGAGGACCTGATGCTATTGACCGTTGACGGGAGTTACCTGACGGCGCGGAACAAAGTGAACGGGAAAGTGTACATGATGCAGAACCCGAAGTTGCCGTTTGCCGCGGTCCACGGCGACGCGGACGTGCACCACGCGAGCGAGACACGCTTCGGCCCCGTGTCGAAGATGTTGCCGATGATGGAGAAGCGCAACCCTGAAACCTGGAGAGACTTCCTCGCCTTGTTCGACTTCCGTTGGGATGCGTTCGCGAGCGTTGCCTCCATCCTGTCAGATCCCACCTATCTGCGATACGTGTTCAAGCAGTTCCTCTACGCCATCCCTGTCGCGGGGAAGTGGTTCTACATGCAGGAAGTGAAGAAGATCATCCCGGATATCAGGTATGGAGAGCTGGCGGTACGGAACGACCTCGGTGAGATACGTCCTCAAGTGGTCAATATCGAGGAGCGCGAGATACAGTTGGGCGAGGCGAAGATCACCGAGCCCGGCGTCGTCTTCGATATCACACCGTCGCCGGGGGCGTCCGTATGCTTGAAGAACGCGGAGCGCAACGCGAAGCACATCGTGAACACGCTCGACGAGGACTACACGTTCTACTACAGCAAGTTCAACGAAAAGTACAAGTGAGTTCCGCAAAGATAGGTAACGAAGAGAAAATCGTGGCTCGTGAAAACGTGACCGCGAAGCTCTGTCCCGTCCTCGGCATCGACCGAGCGGAGGAGTGGCAGCGCAAGGCAGACGAGATCGAGGACTGGATATGGGAGCACTGCTACGACGGACAGCGGCTACGCCAACACTCCGGAACGACCGCTCAGGACGCCACCACCTTTTTATTCGTCCTGCTGAAGTTCCTGGACAAGCACGAGGAGCGCACGAGGGAGATACTGGCGGCGGCGCGGGATGAGCTCGTGGAGGATGACGTGTTCGTCTACCGCTACCACACCGACGATGGACTGGAAGGCGAGGAGGGGAGTTTCATCCTCTGCACGTATTGGCTCATCAGCGCTCTGGCCATACTCGAAGACGTGGAGGAAGCACTCGAACTGTTCGAACGGTTCGAGGAGTACATCCCGGAACACGGGTTGATCGCGGAGGAGATAGACGCGGACGGGACCTACCTGGGAAACTACCCGCAAGCGTTCAGCCACATGGGATGTATCATGAGCGCGCAGTATATCGACAAATACCGGAGTAGGTAGTCACTCCAGGACCATCTGTGCCGCTTCGAGGAAGTTGTCCGCTATCCTGGCGTCATCGGGAAGTCGCTCGACCTCTTCCGAGCGGTTCCCGAACGGGACGAGTATGCCATGGCCTCCCGCGTTCAATCCGGTCTCGACGTCACTCGCCCGGTCCCCTATCACGTAGATCTCATCTAGCTCCTCCCTCGCCACGCCTTCGTCGGCGAGGGCGTCGAACACCATGCCGAGCCGTGGCTTGATGCACGAGCACTCGCACACCATCGACTCGTCCACTGCGTACTCCTTGCGCTCGGCGTACTCCGGTGTGACGTGGGGACAGATGAAGTACCCGTCGAGCTCCGCCCCGCGTTCCTCGAGCCTGTCGAGTATCTCCTCACAGACGGTCTCGGCCCGTTCCATTGTTAGTTTGGAAAACTCTTGGACCGCCACGCCGGACTGGTTCGTTATCATATACAATCCCGTATCAGGATCTTGCATGCGCTTGATGCCTTCGACGACGCCCGGCATGAACTCGATGAGCTCTTGCCAGTTCTCCTGGCGTCCCAAGTAATAACTGTCGTCGTAGATGAGCGTTCCGTCCCGGTCGATGCAGACGAGCCTATCCATCACTACTCACTTCCCCTTCGTGTTACCTGTCCTTCCGCACCATCTCGTTGGGAACTGTCTCTGACGTAACTATCTTGCTCCACATATCCGTGATTTCGGAAGCACGATTTTTATGCCTGCCGTTTAAGCCAAACACCGTTTCACATGCGAAAGGAGATCACGGAACGGTTCCATTGTATAGAAAAAGCATATAAACGGTGTGAAGGAAAATGGGGCATATGCTGGAGTATTGGTATCTCTTCCCGGTCGCTGTACTCTTCTCGACGATCGCCATGGCGACTGGCATAGGAGGAGCATCCATGTTCACCCCGTTCTTCCTGATCGTCATGCGACTCCCAGCGGCCCTCGCCGTCGGCGTGGGCCTGCTGATTGAGGTATTCGGGTTCAGCAGCGGCCTGTACGGATTCGCGAAAAAGAAACTGATCAGGTACCGCGTCGCAGCGTATCTCCTCCGCTTCACGATACCCGCTGCGATACTCGGTGCAGTGCTCGCCGGCATCGTCCCGGAGTGGATCGTGATGGTGGCCCTCGCCGTACTACT
>CAYWOP010000021.1:0-7230 GCA_964459935.1 uncultured Methanosarcinales archaeon
CGAACGTGAACGCGTGCACATCCGGGAAGGTGAGGAACGTCCAGCCCAGGATCGCAAAGATGAGTAACGTGCCCGACACGGAGAGCACCGCCCGGTGTCCCGATCGATCAGCGATCGCACCCCACAGCGGCAGGGAGAGGAGGTGGCAGGCTTGGCTCAACACGAACAGCACCACGACCGTGCCCAAGCCGATACCGAGTTTCTCGAGCATGAACACCGTGAAGAACGGTGCGGCGAGGTTAACCGCGAAGCTCCATGTAGCGGTGAAGCCTATGAAGGTGCGGAAGTTCCCATCACCGAAAGGCTTCCAGATCCGCTCCACCACTGTGGACGTGAGATCCGCTCGCAAAGGTACATCTTCGATGTTCCACACGAAGTACAGACCGATGAAACCCGCGAACGCTCCGAGGGCGAACAGTATCGCATACCCGAGCAACGGTGTCGATGGTGCCCAGACACCCCAGTAGTCCAGGAAGACACCGCCCGCGATACTCACCGGTATCCCGACGAGCAGGGACAAACGCATGCGCTCCGCGAAGAACGCCCCGCGTATCCCATCGGGAACGAGATCACGCATCCACGAGTTCCACGCACATCCCGCCACGGCACCGAACCCAGCGTGCACAGCGAGCCCCGCGACCAACGCTACCAGACCGGATCGTACGGAGAAAAGGAATGGTATTGCAGCGATGAACGGCAGTGCCAAGCGGGAGAGCAACGTTGCTGTGAAGACGATACGTTTGGGACTCCGATACCGCTCCACCACGAAGATGGCGGGGAGTTGGAGGAGCTGAGCGAACGCTGGCAGGGCCGCGAGCACGCCGATGACGGTGTTCGACGCACCGAGGTCCAAAGCGAAGGAGACGAGGAAGATACCGCTCGTCAATGTTACCATAAGATGACTAGCGATGCCGTCGCGGAGCACGTTACGCATATCCCCATGTTCACACCGGATATTTTTAGTAGCTGCGGATGTCCGCCGCGAGGCCTGGGACATCCCAACATATTTAATGGACCATCCGGTACGGCGATGTATGCCAGACGATAAAGATAAAGACGAGAAAGAGAGCGGCTCGGAGAAGAAAAGCAAGAACAGTTCCAAGAAAGGTTCTAAGAAGCAATCGGAGGACCAATCCGCGGGGCCACAGCTCACGTTCTCCAAGCAGACAGCCGTCATCACCGTACTCATCCTCGTAGCCGCAGCCGGCGTGGCCTACTTTGCATTCTCCGGCTCCGGAACACAAGACTTTGAGACGCCCACGCAAACGGCACCGCAGAACACACAGCAGAATCAACAGGCACCGGAGAATCCCGATGAGGTAGTAGCGACCGTCAACGGGGAAGAGGTCACCGCGGGCGACGTATCACAGCTCACCGCTGGGCGACAAGGGATGTCCGAAGATCAGGCGCTCGAGCAAGTCATCGACCGCACCCTGCTCTACCTGGAAGCCGTCGACGCAGGGTACGAACTCTCCGATGCAGAGGTCGAACAGGAGATCCAATCACGGTTACAGCAGCGGAACCTCACGCTCGACCAGTACAAACAGCGACTGCAACAGACCGGTCAGAGCTACGACGCGTGGAAGCAGCAAGCCAAACGCCAACTCGCCGTGCAAAACTACGTACAAGACCAGGTCGGCGAACCTGCAACCGTCTCTGACCAGGAAGCGAGAGAGCTCTACGATAACCTCAGCGAGCAAAGTTCCCAACAACTCCCACCGTTCGAACAGGTCAAGGACCGCCTCAAGCAACGCATCCAACAGCAGAACCAGCAACAGGCGGTGCAGCAACTCATCGAACGGTTGCGACAGTCCGCAAACATCAGCTATCGATAGCGCAACGGCGGTGGATTTCCTGTCGGCTCGCCCCTCATATACCTCATCGCTAGATCTTCCCGCGTGATACCATCACCGGCAGTACCGACGTATCGAGGACGCCAACCGCGGGTCTGGGGCGTAACTGAAAAGATTTAAAAGAAGAACTCCTCTTATCCATGATATGGGGTTGAACTGGTTAGAAGGGTATCACGACTCGCTCTACACTGTCATGAGAATCCTTGCCGGATTGCTCTTCCTGCAGCACGGTATACAGAAACTGTTCGGCGGTCTCGGCGGCGAGGCCGTGTCCTCGCTCGCCACCCTCACCGGCGTCGCAGGATTCATCGAGTTCTTCGGCGGCTTGTTCATCACTATCGGACTGCTCACCCGTGTCTCAGCGCTTGTCTCCGCGGTGGAGATGCTCGCCGCGTTCTTCTACGCACACGTGTATGGAGGAATCATGGAAGGAGCAGGCTGGAGCGCGTGGGTACCGATCATGAACGGTGGTGAAAGCGCCCTGCTCTTCTTCGCCGTGTTCCTCATCATCATCGCACACGGAGCGAAGCAGTTCGGCATCGACGCCCATCTACGCGGTTAGATAGAGAAAATAAGGGCCGAGACGATTACGCCGTGCAAAACGCCGCAGAATACCGTTTCAGGCGTGTGCGGAGTTCCCTCGCTCAACTTCCGTCGGATGATCTCGCGGAGATCGATGAACCGTAACAGGTGCTCCGACCGCATCGCGGAGTCACGTTTCACCTTCATCAACTCGGACAGTATCACCAGCGTGACGATAGTGGTGGATAAGAACAAGAGGGAGAAGCCCTCGGTCAACCCTACGACTGTGGCCACCGCTGCGAGCGCCGTGGCATGGGTCGACGGCATCCCACCGTCTTCGAGGAGTACCCATACGTTCAGTTTATTATATTCGCTGTAGTGCAGGAACAGTTTTGTGAACTGACACGTGACTATGCTCGCGATTACAGCTAGGTATGCGTTCATGGTAACTTCCTGTACCGCGTGCTCGCCAAGCCCCATTCGAGGAAGAGTAGCAGGACCCCCGTCGGGAGCAGTATCGACGCGAGGTCCATATCCACCAGCGCCTGCTCTGATGTCTCCTCGATGATCGAGCCCACGTCTGAGGGGTCTCCGCGGACACGTCGGTACTCTCCTCCTGTAGCATTCGCCACGTTTAAAAGGGTTTCCTTACTGAACGCTCCGGAGGCGTTATAGTACTCGGGCAGGAACCCCACGGGCCCCTCGTCCGTGCCAAGTCCAACGGTATGCACGGTCACTTTTTCCGACTTCGCATAGTCCAGTGCGTTCTGCATGCCTTGTGATTCCGGCCGGGTGGTCGCTCCTCCGTCACTCAGCAAGATGATCGCCTTTCCTTCGGAATCTGCCAGCAAGTTGATACCGGTGATGATCGCTCCGGACAGGTCTGTACCACCTTCTTCTCGCACCTCCAAGGCGTTAATCTTTGGCGTTATCTCGTCGTAGTTCCGTGTGACCCGAGATTCGATATACGTGGAGCCACTGAACGAGATCAGTCCAAGACCCGTCTGTATCCTGTTCTCCTCGAGCTTGGTGATCGTGTCACTCGTGATTCGCTTCGCTACTCCCAGCCGACTCGGATCCAGATCCTCGGAGGTCATAGAGGCGCTCGTGTCTATCGCAAACACGAAGTCGGTGTTCGACGTGGAGCCCTGATACCAGAGCGTTGCGCCGGACATCGCCAGGATAAAACAGGTGATCGTGGCGACGCGTAGGGTGAGTAGTGTATAGTTCTTCGCGAGTACCGTTTCCGAGCTAAGCCGTTCTAGGGCCTCGAAATTGGCGAACTGCAGCCCACGGTGTTTCGCGTAGCGCAGGAAGTAGAAATGCGCGGCGATGATGATCGGGATGGTCACGAGGTACCACAGATATACGGGTTCGGTAAAGGTCAGTTGCATCAGCCTTCAACCCTGTTCAGTCGTTTGAAAAATCCAAGAAGCGGGTCGTACATTTGGGGTCCTGATGTGACCCGGACGAAGTTCGCAGCGTTCTTTCTAAAGGTTCCCTCGATGAACCGTTCCTGCTCTTCGACGGCCTGTCCATACTCTTCCTTGATGTGATGCGTATCGGTGACAACGCTCTCACTCCCGTCTGGGTTTTCGAGCACGAACTGTCCGCCGGACGAGGGCAGATCCCGATCGCGGGGGTCGCGTAGCATGATACCGAGAAGTTGCATGCGCTGCGCCAGGATGCCGAGGTAGCGCTCCCAGTTCTCGGAAAGACTGAGAAAATCAGAGATGATCATGATGAGGGCCGGGTCTTGAGCGGACGCGTTCACGAGTTTCAAGACGTTGCTCAGGTCGCTCTCACCACCGTAGTTCTCCGGTTCACGCATGGCTTGTTTGATCTTCGGCAGGATCCCGGTACCGATAGCCGGCGATACCTGTGTCTCCAGCTTGTTAGTGAACATACCGAAGCCGATGGCATCACCCGTGTTCGCGACGGCTTCGCATATGTCGAAAGCGAGTTGTATGCCGTACTCCGCCTTGAACTTCTCCTGGGATGTGAACAGCATCGTGTCGCTGGTGTCAGCGAGCACGTAGACGTTCAACGTCTTATATCCTTCGTATTCCCGTACAAGGAGATCGTCGCTCTTGAGACTCGCACGCCAGTCGATCTCCCGTGCATCATCCTCGGGTGTGTACTTTCGGTACCCGGCGAATTCGATTCCCTGGCCCTTCACGTTGCTCGTCCAGTTCCCTTCCAAGAGTTTCTGCAATATGTCTTTCTTCGCGATGATATCAGGGTCCCGCTCATCGGCGTCCAGATCCAAACGCAGCTCTTTGACATGCACGTGTCACGCCTCCACCACCGGAACCTTCTGCAGCATCTCATCGATGATCTCATCCGGGTGTATCTCCTCAGCCTCTCCTTCGAAGTTCAGCGTGAGTCGGTGACGTAGCACGCGGTGAGCGACTTCTTTCACGTCTTGCGCCGTGACGTAGGTCCGCCCGTCGATGAGCGCATGAGCCTTGCTCGTTATGTACATCGCGATGCTCGATCGTGGACTTGCACCGTAGTCTACGTATTTACCCATCTCGACATCGTACTTCTCGGTGCGACGCGTGCATTCGGCCAACCGGACGATATAACGTCTGATCTTGGGTGTGAGTTGGATCTCCTGGACGACATCTTGCGCTTCTACGATCTCCTGCGGTGACGTCACCGTCCGTAACTGGTAATCATCGAGGTCCTTCGTCGTGATATTCTTCTGCAGCACTTTGATCTCTTCATCGAAGCCGGGATACTCCATGAGGACTTTGAAGAGGAATCGGTCGACCTGTGCTTCCGGGAGCTGATACGTGCCGATCTGTTCGACGGGGTTCTGGGTCGCCATGACGAAGAAGGGCTCTGGGAGATGGAATGTTTCTTTGCCTATCGTCGCCTGTCGTTCTTGCATGCTCTCTAGCAGCGCGCTCTGGACCTTGGGCGGAGCGCGGTTGATCTCGTCTGCCAGGACGAAGTTCGCGAATATTGGGCCTTTGATAGTGAAGAACCCACGTCCTTCTTCATACGTGGTTATTCCCACGATATCCGTTGGTAGAAGGTCTGGTGTGAACTGGATACGGGAGAACTCACATCCGGTGATGATGGACATGACGCGGACCAAGAGCGTTTTACCGATGCCTGGAACGCCCTCGACGAGTATGTGCCCGTTACAGAGCATGGCTTCCAGCATACCGTTGATGACTTCGTTCTGGCCTACTACGACTTTACTGATTTCCTCTCGGAGAGCGGAGAACCGCTCTTGCAGATATGTGACTTGTTCCTGCAATGAAGAAGCGTGCCCCAACTCACCCTGCATATTATACGCTCGTCTGTCTGTGTTTAAAAATTTAACCGTGCCTGACAGGCTCCGTGTATCTACCGTCTCTGCTGGGGACGGCTATATGGAAGTGTCGTGCCATGGTAAACATTTAAATATTCCTGTCGCCGGCGTAGCAGTATGGAAAGAGGTGAGGGGGCGCTGCTTCTCAAGGAGCGCGTGAAAAATAAGATCGACTTCTTGCGCGAGAAGCAGCAGATACAGCCCATCGAGGTGTACAACCTGATACGGGTTTTCTTCAAGAAATACTTCGGTAACGAATACGAATACACGCGAGACGAACTGTTGAAGGAACTCGATTCTATCTATTTGGAACAGGAGGAAAAGGAACGTTTCAAAGATGTCATCCGGCGCTTGGGCACGGTCGAGTTCGCTGATCCTGGGTTCTCACAGGAAGAGCTCCATGAGATACTCGATGAGTTCGACCGCGCAGTCGACGTATTCGTGGAAACCGACACAAAGCACCTTGGGTTCTGGGAATGGGTCGTGAAGAAGTTCCAAGCGAAGGTCCAGGGAACAGAGCAAGGCGCAGAGGAAACGTTGGAAGAGGAGATGGACGAGCTCGAGGACATCGCGTCAGGGCCCGAAGTGGAGCAGCTCGAGCTCACCGAGGACGAGGCACGCGAGCGTTTTCACGACACGCTTGACACGTTCTATGGCACGCTTGAGCAGGACGTGACCCTGGCGGAGGAACGGTATGAAGAGCTACTCGCGGTATACGAATCAATGGATGAGGCCGTGAAGGACGAGTTCTACGATGCGATCAACAAGGCCTATACGGCACTTGATGACGCTATTCACCGCTCCTGATCTGCATCTCTATCCACACCACTGAGCCGATGAGAGCGAGGAGTAACACTCCTATCCCGGCGTAGAACCACCGGAATCGTTCGATGAAGTCGAGACTGACACTGGTGGGTTGTTCCTCCTGCACCTGGGTCTCCTCTATCAGGTACTGACATCCCTGGATGACCGTGTTGAGCAGCTCTTCTTTTTCTGCATTGTCTTCCGTCTGCTGCGCTTCCTCCAGCACTGTCTGTAATTCACGGCACTCCTCGTTCTGCTGGAGCAAGTCCCGGGCGAACGTGACGAGCATCTCCGTCTGGGGTCCTTCCGAGGTTTCTTCTATGCTGTTGAAGAGGATCAATGCGGAGTCGCTGAACTCCGGCGTGCCGACTGTCGCGTTGACGAGGACCTCGAAGTTCTCCCCCAGGCGGTATCCGGTGACGGTCATCGTTGTTTCCTCCACCTCGCCTTGCGGTATCTCCGCGAAACTGTCTTGTTGGAAGCTCATGTTCGCGGAGGTGTTGGAGCTAGCGTCAAGTTCCACATCCTCTATCGAATCGTTATACGTGTTCCGTAGTCTGATCGGAACCGTGATCGTGTTGTTCTTGTATATTGTGACCTGTTGTGGCGCGATTAGGTTGAGCGGATCCGGGATTGGATTGTCCACTTCTTGTGGTATGATCGTCGATGCGCTCCCGCCACCGCCTCCGCCGCCGGAGCTCGATACGACGGTCGTCGTTTCCGATG
>CAYWOP010000021.1:7240-10224 GCA_964459935.1 uncultured Methanosarcinales archaeon
TTCGGCACATCTGAGACGTTAATGAGGACGGTGTTGCTCTCCCTCTTTGCGCCCTCTGGATCCGTCGCGGTGAAGTTGATGCGGCATTCCCCCACTTCCTCCGGAGAGAACGTTGCGTCCGTGCCGTCAACGGTGATGTTGGCGACGCTACATTCTTCGTAGGTGAAGGACAGCTTATTGGTCTCGTTCGCTCCGATCTCATCGTCGTCGTCCCGGTCGTCGTCGGGATCGATGTACCGTATTTCTCCTCCGCTTCCCTGGTAGAAATATGCGCTGAACGTGGTTGATTGGGTCAGGTCAGTGACGTTCGGAAGATCGTTTTTCAGTACTGGTTCCCGGTTCACGTTGTCGACGTCGGTCGTCCAGTCGAATCGGGTATCTTCCCGACGCGTATCTTCCACGACCACGGTGACGTTGTATCGACCGCTGCTGAAGAAGTCGAACGTGCGGTTGAATGATCTGTTCGTGGTCACGTTCGTCCCGTTGACGTACCAAGTGCTGGTGAGGTTTTCTGTGGCCGTGGTGTCATCCGTGGCCGAGTAGTTGAACAACACGGTCGTGTTTTCTGTGAGGTTGATGGAGGTGTTGCCGTCGAACGACGACGTGTTAATGAATGCGAAGACGGTGTTGTTGCTGACCGGGCGGCCGTACGGGCTGATCTGAGTTATGTTCGGCGGGTCCGAATCGGGATAGACCGTGAAGTTCTTTTGCACGGTGTCCGTGGCGTTGTCCCTATCTTTCCCTGTGATGTTCACCGTGTAGTTGCCTGTCTCGTTGCTCGTCACTGTGAAGTTGACGACGCCAGTAGTGGTGTTTGTCGCGTTGTTGAATGTGGTGCTGATATTGAATAGTCTGGTACTGTTGATGAACGTCGCTGAGTAGTTGACCCGTTCCTCACCACCGAGGAGGGCGATATCCTCGTCCGTGGAAGTCACATTAAACAGATAACTACGATTCGTAACGATCGGCGTGGGGAGTGGGATGGTGTCGAGGACAGGAGGGTCGTTTGTATTGTTGACGGTGAACGTGAAGTCAACGGTGTCAACAGCTCCTCTGATATCCGTACCGTTCACGGTGACGTTGTAACTACCGACGAAGCTCTGGTTGTACGTGCGGTTCACGACACCTGTGGTGGTGTTGTAGTTCGTTATGTTGAAGATGCTCGTGTTGCTCGTGTACGTGATGTTGTTCCCGTCGGCATCGGTTCCGTTGATGAACCGTTGGCACCGGATATCTTCGGGGCAGGTCACGTTTCCCGGATCCGTAATGTTAGGAACGCTGTTGTTTTCCACGGTAAGGTTGAGCGTTGCACTGTCGTTGATTTCCCCGTCCGAGACTGTGATATTGAAGCTGTAAGTATCTGCGGAGATGTTTGTGGGTGTGAACTGTATCGTTCCTGTGTTGCTGATGTTGAAGAGCGTGGCATTATCGGCGTAGGACAGGTTCTCAGTGTCGGGGATGACTGTATCCGGATCTGTCGCGTTCACGACGTAGGTGTACTTGGCGTTGAGGTACCCTGTTTGGTTACTGATATTCTTGCCGTCCGTGTTGCTTGCCGAGTTACTTATTTCTTGCACTGTCGGAGGATCGTTGACATTCGTCAGATTGAATGTAACGGTTTGGACATCGGTTTCCTTGGTATCGTTGACCGTAACGTTGACGGTTGGGCATGCGATGTGGTCGTTCGAGATGTTCTCCGCGATGCGACCGTACGCTACCGTGTTGTTGGAACGGTCGGTCTGGTTCAGTTTGGAAACGCTCCACGGATCGGTCGTGGAGCAGTTCGTGGCGTAGATGTCGAACGAGAGTGTGTCGTTCGTGTTCCTATCGGTGGCGTTGAACGTGACGTTCAGTACCTCGTCCTGCGTGGTCGAAGCGTTCGGGATGGTGCTGAGGTTGGGTCGTTGATTGGTGGCGTTGACCTGGAGGATAAATGAGTCTGTGCGTGTGGCGTTACGGCTGTCTTCGATCGTCACGTTGACCGTGTTGTTTCCTCTGTCCTCGAAGTCAGGGCTCCCGTCCGTGAAAGTGATGTTCGCGGTGGAACCGCTCTTGTTTTGAATCTGAAGGTCTGAGAGGTCACTGCTGAGCGTGAAGTTTATTGGGGTGTCGTTCTCCTCGTCCTGTGTGGAGATATTGTAGACGAAGGATTCGTCTTCCTTCGCGCTCTGGTTCTCCAGCTCCGGGGAGAAGATGGGCTTATCGTTGACCTCGTTGACGATGAAGATCTTGCTCGTCGCTGTGAATCCTTTGGGGCTCTGGTTGTCTTCGGCCGTGAAGGTTATATTGTGTGTTCCTACCTGGCTCTGGTTGGGTGTCCAGGTGAAGACGCCCGTGTCGAAGGTGAGGTCGCTGTTGTCGGGGATGCCGGGGGGGCTCACGTATCCGTAGGTCAGTTCGTCTCCGTCCGGATCCGTGGTAGTGGCGTTGAACGTTCTCGTCGTGTCCTCGTCGAGGGTCGTGTTCTCACCAATCGCTTGGTCGCTCTCGTTGTACACGTTGACAGAAAGGGGGTCGGCATTGGTTACGTTGATGCTGTCGGTCTCCACGGTGGTGTCGGTTCCGTTGCTTATCCGGACGGAGCAGTTCCATGTCTCATACCTCGAGGTGTTCTCGCTCTGAATGATTGATGGACTGGAGGTGTTCGTGATGTTTGTAAAGACGGCGCCGTCTCGGTACCAGGTCACGTTGGTCTCCGTCGTGTCCGCTGACGAGCTCCACTCGCACGTGAGATTATCCGTGGTGATGGCGTCCGCATCGTCGTTTATAACGGGCGTTGTGGTGAAGGAGACTGCGAGCACGGTGGCTACGGCGAGGAGCAGGAGTACTGCCTTACGCATCGTCCCCCTCCGTGCTGTCTTCCAGAACGTCGGTGACATACTCTTTCAGCGTTTGATCGTGCTTGAGAGCCTCGAGTTTGACCTGTTTGTGCAGTTCGTCGGGCAGGTCGATGTTAATCCTGGTCACTGATGGCCTCCTCGAGC
>CAYWOP010000022.1:0-9821 GCA_964459935.1 uncultured Methanosarcinales archaeon
TCCAGCCGGGCGACGGTGTCGCGGTGGAGCAGAAAAATCTTACGGTCGTAGACACTGTTGATTCTGATGGCAAGTTCAACGTCGAGAAGTTCGTTATCGTAGAAGAACCAGAGGTGTCGTGGAACCACATCGGCGGCCTCGAACAGCAGGTGCAGGAAGTGCAGGAAGTCATCGAGATGCCGCTCAAACGGCCCGAACGGTTCAAAGAAGTGGGCATCGACCCTCCAAAAGGCATCCTGCTGCACGGACCGCCCGGTACGGGCAAGACGCTCATGGCCAAGGCCGTCGCTTCGTCTACGAACAGCACGTTCATCGAGATCGTCGGTTCAGAACTCGTACAGAAGTTCATTGGTGAAGGCGCGAAACTCGTCAAGGAGGTGTTCGAGCTGGCACGGGCGAAATCACCGAGTATCGTCTTCATCGACGAGCTCGACGCACTGGCCGCGCAACGCGTCGATGTGGGTACGAGCGGTGAACGCGAGGTCCAACGCACGTTCATGCAGTTACTCGCCGAACTCGACGGGTTCGATCCGTTGGGCAGAGTAAAGGTGATCGGCTGTACCAACAGGCGGGACGTGCTCGACCCTGCGATCCTTCGACCTGGTCGGTTGGATCGGCAGATCGAGGTACCAACGCCGGATCTCGGCGGGGTGCGTGAGATCTTCGAGATACACACGCAGGAGATGGACGTGAACTGCGACGTAGAGGAGATCATGCACCACTTGGAAGGGTTGAGCGGTGCGGAGATCAAGAGCGTCTGCACGGAAGCTGGCTACTTCGCCATACGAGACGATCGGGACTACATCGACAAGGCCGACATCATCTCCGGCGTCTCCAAGGTCTCGGACGAGGACGACGAGGGCGAGTACCAGACCATGTTCGGTTGACTACAACGCCGTTCTCCCGTACAGGAACCAGCCGAGTACGATGAGGAAGAGGTTGCAGAACATGATACCGTTTGTCAGGAGGATTGGCCAGCTATCTATTTTCCAACCGTACAGTATCCACACCACCGAACCGCTCAAGAGGATGCTATAGCTGGTAATGCTGATATCTTTCGCGCTCTTCCGCTTGAATATTTTGATAACCTGGAAGACGTTGGAAAGCGCTCCGATTGTACCGAACGTCCCCGCGAGGTATTCGAGTATCATGGAGAACCGGTGCAGGCTGATGTATTAAAAAGATGCGCTCTCCGCTTTTTGTCAATCATCATCGGTTGCCTACGCCTCAGTGGGTGTTCTGCGTTCGGTCATCACGCAGTTGTTTTTGTGCGAAGGGCCTTTTTGTACTCTTTCCTCCGTAGAGAGACCTAGCAAAAAACTTAAAAGACGGTGGAAGGCGTCAACGGTATCGTGAAAACGGTCAAACCTGTACAACGTAGCTTCTACTTTCTCTTCCTCTGGATAGGACTCGTCACGCTCATACTGGCAGGCATCAGTTCCTTTTTTGTTCCTCTATCGTACGCCGTGGCTGGATGGCTCCTTTTGAACGTATTAGCAGTGGTACTCCGTACCGTCACTTATGACAAGGAGAGGTACAGGTTTGCTGACGACAGGATAATACGTGATAGCGGGACACTGCTGTACGATACGTCCGCGGAGCTTGCTATCAAGAAGATTACGCGATTGGAGGTCAAACGCCCGTTCTTCCGAAACCTTCTTTTCAACACCGGCGAGATTCGGATAGAGAGCGCGGGCGCGGGCACCACTGAGATAACTCTTCGAGACCTTCCGGATCCAGAGAAATGGTACCAGTACATACAAGACGCTATGCGGAACAACGGATATAAACTTACGTGCAGTGAGCACCATTATTCCGCGAGTCCCGCGTTCAGAGGCGTGTTGATGGATCTCGGTCCATTGGGACTTGTCTTTTCTTTCATGTTCCTTGTCCTGCTCTTTATCTTCGCAGCGTATGAACTTCCTTCGTACCTCCCGCCTCTGCTGTTATCAACAATGTTTATCCCGGCTCTGGTCGTGCTTGTCTGTATTTATCAGGAGCGTAAGCGACGTCGCTACGATGTCTACAACGATGCCATCGAGTACCAAGCGGGTTGGTTCAACACGTACACCACTCTTCTACCAGCGGAGAAACTCAGTGACACAAGTGTCACCCAGACGCCTTTGGACAAGGCTGTCGAAGTCTACGATGTGACGGTCAGCACCAAAGGTACAGGGAACGATGTACATTTTCACAACATAGCGGACGGTCCTGCGTTCGAGAACGCGATAGATAGTATTGTCGATCAGGAAGACCTGGAAACGTATGAACAGACGAAAGAGGGTGTAGAAAGTGAAGCCGAGTCCAGAATAGGAGAGGTCGATAGAGAATCAACGCGAACATTCTATCCTGACCGGTTTCGAGTGTCTGCCACCTGGGCATCGTTACTGTTCTCGGTATTTCTGATCTATCTATTCTTCGATGTCCCCACCACTGCCGGCGAAGTCGTCTTCTGGCTTGTGATAGGGCTTACCCTGCATTTCCTAGAAGTGGGTTTCTTCACCACATATGAAATCAAGGAGAACAGTTTTAGTAAACGGCTAGATTTCCTGTCCACACGTCACACAGAGTTTAGCGCTGAGAAGGTAACCGGAATCGTGGTTTCGCGCACACCGCTTGATCACTTTTTCGGCACTGTGAATATCAAGCTGTGGAACATAGGTTCTGAAAACAGTGTCAAGTTCAACTATGTCCGCCCTACGTCGGACCTGATCGACACGGTACTTGCAAAGAAGGGGTTAAATTTCTCTGGTATATACCGTTCCCCCGCTATCTCTTACCACCCTCTCACACACATCCTTGCGGCCCTTCAGGGCATCACGATACTAGTGGCGGGATTGGTAATCGTGGGATACTTCTACACTCTTCCTTCGGTGTTTATCTACCTGCTATCGCTATCGATGCTACTCTACATCGTCTACTGCAGCGTGTATTACGACATGGCGGATATGACGATCTTTGAAGAAGGAGTACACGTGAGCAAAGGGATATTCATTACCTGTGAATACTATGCGACGCTGGAGGATATCACTGACGTTGCCACGACCAAATATCCGTTTCTTTCGATCGGGAAGATACGGCTCAATATGGCAGGAGATACTAAGAAAGGGTTGAACGCTCTAGGTCTAGTCTCTCAAGAAGTATCCCTTGGGTTCGTCGAAAACGTTTGGGATGAACATGGAACCCTCGATCACATACTCTGGAACAGGCCAGAACCACCACAGCAGCTAAGAAGAGAGAAGAACGAATTCGTTCTGGACGGGAAGCCCGCCATTCGGAACCTTTCCGTTTTTTGGGGCTTCCTCTTCCCGGTGGCGATCGTCCTGCTCTGGTTCCTACCGTTCCGTTTCTGGGAAAGAGCCGTCAAATCCTACCATCTCGATGATTACCGTGTTGTAGAGAGGAAGGGGATAGTGTACAAATCAAAGGCCACTCTGCGGTATTCGAAAATAGATCATATCGATACGAGCAAGACCCCGATTAACAATATCTGTGGCAATGAGACCGTGACTGTACAAACCACGGGAAGTAGCCAGCCAGAACTAATTCTGCGAGACATGGACAACGCGGATATGTTCCTGTCGGAGTTAAAGAAATACTACTAAGTTGATCCCATCAGGACATCTACGCAGTACCGCCGTCTTCCCGGTGCGACGCTACCGCAGTCCTGCACATTCACGATCTCATACTCTCGGTCGGTGGTCGCTGCGGCCTCATCGAGTAGTGCTTCCGCGTCCGCGCGGACAGTTTCTTCCTGGAAGAAGTTGTAGAAGTGCAGGGCGCCGTCGTCGGCGAGGTGTCGGAAAGCCAGGTCGAGATACTCTTCAGCGTTGTCCGGCCCCGGCATCATGATCCGGTCGAACATAGCGAGGGAGGGAACGACGTCCGCCACGTCTCCTTTTCTGAAAGTAACGTGGTCGAGGTCGTTCCGATCCGCGTTGTCCACAGCGTAGGCATGCGCGTCCGGATTGATCTCGACTCCCACAACGGTAGCCGGATCTGCGTTCGCTGCGATCACGAGCGGGTACGGCCCGCACCCGCTGAACATGACCAAGACACGTTCTCCAGGCTCCACGTGTTCTGAGATGCGCTTGCGCTCCGTGGCGAGTCGTGGTGAGAAATACATCTTCTCCAGGTGCACTCGCAAGTCCACGCCGTTCTCCGTATGCACAGTCTCCTTCTTCTCCTCGCCCGCCAAGTGCTCGAGCGCTTGCGTCCGGTACGTGCCGGTATGTTCTCCTTTCTTCAAGACCGTGTGCAAGTACGGTTGCGACCGTAACAGACAGTCCCCGATCTCGTGCTGCCTGTGCTCCAGTCCTTCGTCGACCTCGATGACCGCGATGTCACCGACGATATCCTGCGACGTTTTCAGGAGGTCGCGTTCGTCCTCGTCGAGTACGTCGTGGACACAGTCCTCGAACGACGGAGTTTTCTCTTTCTCTTCGAACTCCCGTTCGACCAGATCGTATGCACTCTCCAACGACTTGTGGACCGGGAAGTAGACGA
This sequence comes from uncultured Methanosarcinales archaeon, assembly GCA_964459935.1. Classification (GTDB taxonomy): domain Archaea; phylum Nanobdellota; class Nanobdellia; order Woesearchaeales; family CAYNLP01; genus CAYNLP01. The sequence goes on from CAYWOP010000022.1 coordinate 4,507, forward strand.
ACGACTCATCGCTTTCCGCCTCGAAATCCGAGAGGAGAACGCCTCGCTCTTTGAGTTCACGTCGTGCTTCCTCTGCTTCTTCCTTCGCCACTTTCACAGCGCGCATATCTAAGCGCAACGAAGTCATGGTTAATAATTCTTAGAGTTACATCTGCGCTGGCCCACGGTTCTGCGTATGCTCTGATTTCCTAGCTTGCTTGTTGCGAGTCCTAACTGCTCTAACTGGCCCTCTTGAATAGATGTGGGCGCCGTAACGTTTTTAAAGAGAGAACCGGGGGGATACATCAGGTGATACCATGGCAGGTACGGATTACGGAACCTTAGGTATTGTGGCGGTGGTCGCCGCCGTAGCCGCAGTCGGACTTCTGAGCACAGACGGCCGCACCGTCGTAGTACAGCCAAGCAGTTCTGGAAGTTTACCTGACGACCTCTACGTCGGTCCGCCCGAGACGACCGGTGATGATGGATACGTCGGTCCTCCGGAAAAAGCCGGTGATGGCACGAGCGACGACGCTGGAGAGGCAACAGCCGGCGCTCGCGAAGGTGCGACGAAGTGCACCGCTGACATCCGAGAGATGCTGTCGATGAACTGGAAAAAGCCGTGCACTATGGAGGTTGCAGAGATGCAATGTCCCACCGGCGAGGTGACATACACGGCGAAGAACGGGTGCCAGATAAGCTTCCTCAGCGACCGAGGCTGGACGCGTACTGAGAGCTCCGGCGGCGTTCGGTAAGGATTTCTTTCTTTTCTTCTCTTTTTTGTCGACAAGATTGAGTAGAACTTCGCAGACATGAAACTTGCTACATTTAGAATATGCAATTGCGAAAGTTGCTACATTGTCAACGCTGAACCTAAAACTCAAGTTCTAAAGGATGACAAGCGCTGCCCCGGCCGCTGTCAGCAAGGCGGCGGTGGTTCGGCGTAGCAACGCTTCTTCGTTGAAGTGCAGACCGCCTTCTATCGTTGTGAATATGGACTGGGTGCGGTAGAGCGCGATGACGATGCCGGCGGTCATGAGGCTGAGCGCGTGGTAGAGCGAGAAGATCTGCGCGGCGGTGAACAGTGAAGGGAGGGCGATCGTCCACCCGTGTTTCTTGATGACCGGTGCGAAGTCGGTGCCGTAGCTCAGTATGCTGTAGGCCGTGTACAGCACACCGGTGAGGGCGAAGGTGAGCAGGAGGTACGTGTACGCGTTGGTGTGCTCGGTCAGGACGTAGCGGGCGATGATGTTCGTGAGGCCGAGGATGGCGCTGGCGGTGATGACGTACAGCGCGGTCATGGAGCTTGTGAGTTGCGTCCACACGTGCGAGAGGGAATGATGTTCCGGATCGGTCTCTAACCAGTACGTCCCTACGATGATCGCGAGTATGCCCAGGATCTGTTGCTCGGTGAGCGTTTCTTGCAGGAGGACGTATCCGAGGATGACGACGAAGAACGGCTGGAGATTCTGCAAGGGTTGTACGATGCTCACGTCCTCACGTTTCAACGCACGGTTCCTGCAGATCAGTGCGGCGGTGAGCAGAACGGATGTGAGACCGATGGCCGTCCAACCCTGCCAGGTGAAGTCGAGCTTCGCATTCTGAAAAAAGGGTAGGATGGCGAGAACGATGATCGCGGAGCGGATGGCGAGGTACTCGCTCGTATGCTCATGCTGCAATGCGCGTTTCTGCGCGATGTCCCGCGCGACGGCTGCGACGATCGCTACGCCGACGTAGAACAGCCAGGTCATAGGACGACGAGAGCTGCGCCTGCTGCTGTCATGATACCCGCGCCCGTGCGCTTCCATAAATGTTTTTCCTTGAAGAACCGGCCTCCTTCGATGGTGATGAAGACGCTGTGAACGCTGTGCAGTGCCATGACCAGGCCAGCAGCCGGTCCCGTGCTGAGCGCGCCGTAGAGGGCGAGGATGGAGGCCATGCCGAGGATGGACGGCGCGAGGATGCGGTGGCCTTGTTCGCGAAGCACGGTGGATACGTGGTGCAATCCCTCGGTCGTGTACTGCCACGCTGTGAGGAAGACAGCCGTAGCGAGTCGTACCAACACGTAATAGGAGATCCAGTCCATCGCCGTTTGGAGCAGATGGCGGTCGATGACGACGGCGCCCGCGTAGAGCAGGCTGGCGATGATGACGTAGCCCGCGTAGGACGTGTTGATACGCGTGAGCGGTTGAAATATATTATCACCGTGCCGGACTTCGAGCCAGTACGTCCCTGCGATGATGAGCGTTATCCCGACGCTCTGCTGCGTGGTAAGTGTTTCTTTGAGCAGGAGGAACGCGAGGAGTGCGACGAACGCGGGTTGCACGTTGAACAAAGGTTCCACGATGCTGATCGCCTCGTGTTTCATCGCTCGGTTACCGAACACCTTGCCCATCGTGAGGAGCCCGGCGGCGAGGAGGACGAGGAAGTAGGTAGTGAGGGAACCCGGGAGTCGGAGGTACGGAATGAGCGGCAGGGCTGCCGCGATGATGATCCATGCCTTGACGACGAGGAACTCCGTGGCGGTCTCGTGCTGCAACGCCTCTTTCTGCAACAGGTCGCCGAGGACGGCGAAGACGATGCTCGCCGTGACGAGGACGATCCAGTTCATCAGAACTCTCCGAGGCCTTTCTGTCGATAGCTCAGTTCTGCTTCGAGCTCGTCCAGTGTCTCCTGCACGTTCTCCTGTGAGAAGTCGTGTTCCTCCACGAGGAGTTCCTTGATCCGCTGGTCGTCAGGGTCGTCGAAGCTGATGTCGTAGGAGTCGGTGGTGGGCATGTCGTGGAACACGTCCATGACATCGCGCCAGTGCAGGTTTTCGTCCCATCCTGCTTCGTCGAATATCGTTTCGTAATCGTTCCCGTGTTCCTGGACCAGTTTTAGGGCTGTTTTCGGACCGACGCCGTGGATGCCCTCATTGAAATCAGTGCCGGTGAGGACGGCGATGGCGATGAGCTGTTCGTGGTCGATGCCAAGGCGGTTCAGGTTCTCGTCCAGATGGTACTGTTCTATCTTCACTTCCGTATACGCTTGCTTGTCCGGGAGTTTGCGCTTGCCCGTGATGGCGAGGTTCTTCACCATCGTCGGTGTGCCGAAGAGGAAGCAGTCCGCGTCCTGGCTCACCACTGCGTCCGCATCGTTCACCCGCACGATGTGGCTCGCTTGGGCTTCGCCTTCGCTCGGTGCTTGCACCCATGCCTGGCCGAGCGCGTCGATGAGTTTCTTCGCTTCTTCTATCATGTCAGAGGTGAGCTTGGTGGTCTGCCTGCTGTACTTCTTCATCGCTTCAGTATCACCCTCCTCCTTCGCTTCCTCGTACTTCCCCTTCGCTTCTTCCTTGCGTTCCTTGCGACGGTCGAGTTCGTCCTGTTTCAGTTCTGGTATGTCACCGTCGAAGCAGTAGATGAACCGCATGTTGTGCATCATCAACCGTGTCATGCGGTTGAACAGGCCCACCAGGTGGCTCGTCACGTTCCCTTCCTTGTCCGTCAGGTAGCCCCCGTCGTGTTGCCTGATCGTGGTGAGGAACTGGTAGAGGATGTTGTGCGCGTCCACGGTGAAGGTGGAGCCGCGGAGTCGCTTGATGTTCGTCGTCTCCGGTTCGAGCAGGTCGATGACGTCCGAGCCCATGGGTACTACTCGAGGGAGGTGTGTTATAAACGTTGTATATTTTCTATATAGAAAAGAATTGCGGACTGCTACCGACTTCGTCGGTAGTGTGGTATCAATTCTACTAATCATGTACCAGCTTGCTCGAACCGTCGGAAGCAGAGGTCACGGTAGTCGGGATCGACGCGGTCGCAGACGCTCGTATCGTCCTGTCGCACGCCGACCTCGATGATACATTCGTTCCTTGACGCAGCCTGGTCACATCTGGACGTGTCGTTCGTGATGATCGCCTGTTCGAGGGCGCATCGGTCAGCCGGTTGCAGGTCCTCGCAGGACACGGCGTTTTCCGTGGCGGACCGGGTGAAGTTGATAAGGTCGTGTTTGATTTTCATGGTCGTGGTCTGCATGGCCCGCCCTTCTTTGAGGCGATACTGCAACCCGTTCAGCCGTGCGTGCTCGTTTTCGATCGAACGCGTCCCTCCTGCTTGGTTCGCATCCTTGATATGATCTTCGAACCGGTCGATGAGATCCTGCGCGGCGAACCGTTGTTCCGGGGAGAGTTCGCTGGTCTCTTCTTCCTGCTTTGATACGGTGAGCGAGGTTGTCGAGAGGTTCACTCTCACAGTAGCCCTCCTGTCATCGTACCGGTTCCACGTGTACGTGAAAGAATCGGTCAGGGCGATCTGCGACGTATGTGTCGTTGCGAGTTTGCTCTCCAAAGCCGTGCGTAAGCGCTGGCGTATCTCTGCGCCGGCGCAGGTATCTTGCGGACAGCGACCGCGTAACGTCGTGCACTCGTGGCCGTCACATCGCCATATCGCTCTCATGCCAGCGTCGTACGTCACCGCTCGTTGTTCCTCCGTGTTTACGACCGCACACCCCTCCAGGCCCGTCTTGACCGTGGCAGTCCCCGCTTCGAGGACCTGTCGGAACCTGTCGCCTGGCTCTTCGTTATAGCACACTACTGCGCGTTCCGGTGGTTCGTCGAAGACGGCCCGTCCCTGCCGTAATCCTCGTTGGACGTGACCCGGGATGTCCGCGAGGTCGTAACCGGCGGACACCGTATCTCCTCGCGTGCGTTCTGTCAGCGTGACCTGTTCTACGAATCCTTCAGCTTCCGTGAATGGAACAAGATGGACTGTGCCGGAGAGCGCTCTGTCGGGGATCCCTTCGACGTCGCTCGTGCTCTTCGCCCGTACCGTGAGTCCTGCACTCTGGGAACGGTCGGGATCCGCGGTCGATTCATTCGGCCCCGGCTCGGTTCCGTTAGGCTTCTGCGTTTCTACCGTATCGTCGCTTATGCCGAGAAGTACCGCGGCTCCGAAGACGAGGATGATCGCTCCGACGACGAGGGCTACACGAGCGTTCATACGTCCTTCCCGTTCGTAGTCGTTTATATGTTCTTCGTGGCTCGCACGGTTTTACAGGTCAGTTTACGGCCAGAACCGAGGTCACGGACGTCACCGGCGTCTCGGTTATGAGAACCAATTGATGATGCGGAAGACGAACGGTCCCGCTACCGTGAGTAACAGGCCGCTGAGAAGGAACAGACCGAAGATGGAAGCGGAGAAGAGTCCGGCGTCCGCCCCGATCTGCGCCGCGGTCGCGGTGATGGTCATGCAGGGTGCGAGGAGATTGACGTAGTGCATGTCATAGCGGAGGCCGAACGCGTCGCCCCAGGTGCGGAACGCCACGTACCTAGACACGTACGCGATGACCGCGAGGAT
>CAYWOP010000023.1:0-9699 GCA_964459935.1 uncultured Methanosarcinales archaeon
CAAGTTCAGGAACGGTATCGTGACACGCTCCCAACAGTACCAACCGGGTCATATCCATTGCCGAGCAGCGCTCTTTTTTAACACTGTCGCTTCAGTCCCGCTGGTGCGTGACCTGCTTGATATAATGCGCGCCGAGCATGCCGACGATGAAGAGCACGGCACTCGACAGGATGATGTACAACCAGAGCATCCCGGACAGCGGGGTGAGCTCCAGTATCGACGCCAAGGGCGTGTACATCGCCGCCAGGTGCAAGACCAACACGCCGATGATACTCCAGATAACATACGGATTACTCCCGAACGACACGTGATACCCCTCGCGGACCATCTGCAACCGCACTATCTCCATCACGACGAGCATGGTCAGCGCTGCGGTACGTGCCATGGTCGCTTCCGGCAGTGCGATGGTGAAGATGAACAGCGTGGCAAGGCAGATGAGCACACCGATGAACGCCACGTTCAGACCCAGGTTCAACGTGACGATGCCCTCGTCCGGGTCACGGGGATCGCGCTCCATGATACCCTCCTCCGGCGGGTCAACGCCGAGAGCCAGCGCTGGCAGGCTGTCCGTGACCAGGTTCATCCACAATATCTGTAATGGCAGGAGCGGGATGATGATCTCGCCTGATGCGTCGGTGAAGCCGATGAGCATCGCCACGAACAATACCAGTACTTCACCGAAGTTGCTGCTGAGCAGGTAGTTCACGAACTTCTTGATATTATCGAAGATACCCCGTCCCTCCTCCACCGCGTCGACGATGCTGGCGAAGTTGTCATCCGTCAAGACCATCTGACTCGCTTCCTTCGCCACGTCCGTCCCTTGGATGCCCATGCTGATGCCGATGTCCGCTTGCTTCAACGCCGGCGCGTCGTTCACACCATCACCGGTCATCGCGACGATCTCACCCTGGTCCTGCAACGTCTCGACCAGCTTCAGCTTGTCCTCAGGACTCACCCTGGCGTAGACACTGACATCGTCACCGACGTCGGTCACGTCCTCCGTCGCGCGGCCGTCCAGTCCGAGCTGCGTAGCGATCGCCGTCGCGGTCTTCTTGTGATCACCCGTGACCATGATCGGTCGTATCCCCGCAGTACGGCACTTCTTGATACTCTCCTCCACCTCGTCCCGCGGCGGGTCGATCATCGCCTGCAATCCTACGAAGATGAGATCGGACTCGTCCTCTTCAGTATACTTATCCTGCTCCGGTACTTCCTTGTATGCAAAGGCAAGGACGCGGAGCGCGTCCTCTGTGAAGGAATCATTCACCCCAAGAATCTCTTCCTTGTCCTCCTCAGTGAGTTCACGCGTCTTGTTCCCCCGGACTTGTATCCGTGAACAGTGCTCCAGCAAGACGTCCGGAGCCCCCTTCGTATACATCAAGCGTTCTTCATCCGCCTCGTGCACCGTTGACATCCGCTTCCGTGTACTATCGAACGGAACGCTCCCCACCCGCGGTCGTTCCTCCAAGAGATCATCCGCATCCACACCCGCCTTGCGAGCACTGGTCAGCAACGCTCCTTCCGTGGGGTCGCCGATCACAGTCCACTCGTTCTCCTCCAGGTCAGCATCGTTACACAACGCGCCGATCTCGAACAACAACGGGTCAACGCTGCCCTCTACTTCTCCATCAGGCTCGTACCCAGACCCGGTTACGTCGACGACTGAACGTCCATCATATACTTCGGTCACGGTCATCTCGTTCTCCGTCAACGTACCCGTCTTGTCCGTACAGATAACAGTGGTGCTCCCCAAGGTCTCCACACTCGGCAGGTTGCGGATCAGTGCGTTCCGGTCCAGCATGCGCTGTACCCCGAACGCGAGGGCTATCGTGATGACGGCGGGTAGGCCCTCCGGAACCGCGGCGACGGCCAGGCTCACGGCGAGGATGAACATATCGAGCCATCCTTGCCCGCCGAGCAGTCCGGCCGCGAATATCACGGCGCAGATCGCCAACGTGGCCATGCCGATACGCCCGCCGAGCGTGTCGAGCTTCTCCTGCAACGGTGTCATCGTATCCTCTTGCTCGTCGAGCATGTCCGCGATCTGCCCGACCTCCGTCTCCATTCCCGTCGCGGTGACGACCGCCTTCCCCTGGCCTTTCGTCACCACCGTCCCGCTGTACACCATGTCACTCCGATCACCTACACGAGCATCTTCCTCGACCGTCCCGGGTTCCTTGTGCACGGGCACGCTTTCACCCGTCAGCACGCTTTCCTGCGTCTCGAGCGCGTCGGCTTCGATAATACGACCGTCCGCGGGTATCTTATCACCGCTCTGCAGTTGTAGCATGTCACCCGGGACGACCTCCTCCGCCGGTACCTTCCGCGGTGAACCGTCGCGAATCACGGACGCCTTCGGCGCCGCGAGCTTCTTCAACTCGTCGATCGCCTTCTCCGCCTTGTACTCCTGCACATAGCCCAGCACGGCGTTCAGTAGGAGTATGACGAAGATCGCGACCGCGTCCACCCACTCCCCGAGGAACGCGGAGATCGCGGTGGCGATGAGCAGGATCCACACGAGCACGTCGTTGAACTGTGCGAGAAAGATCATCAACGGATTGATCTCATGACCCGTATCCAACTCGTTCCGCCCGTACTTCTCCAGGCGTTGCTCCGCTTCCGCGGAGGACAGCCCGTCAGGGCCGGTCTCCAGGTCATCGAAGACCTCACTCACCCCTTCTTCATAATACATGTTTGATGACACCGACAACTATCAGTATTTAAAGGCTGGGTCAGAGCATATCCGGATAGCCCTGTTCCACCGCATCGTCAACATGAAGACCGAGCCGCGCCGCGACTGACTGCACCGCTTCCTCCCGCGCCTTGGAATACCGGTCTTCGATCTCCACCTCGACGAACCAGCCGAGTTCCGCCACATGGTCAAGCGCCACGTGCACCGGCGAGTCCTCCATCGTGAAGAGTTCCCGTTGTTTCTTCACCACGACCTCCGCGTTGAAGCCCAGCTGGAGCAGGATCTCCCGCGTCGCGCTGGCATCGTCAACAGCGGTGCGGTACTCCCCAGTTTTCATATGATCCTCTGCGACGTGATAGGACAACCACGCGGAGTCATCCTCCTCACGGAGACGGCAGTAATGCGACTTGGCTTTGCCGAAGGACTTCTCGACCACAAAATAGGTATCGCGTTGTTCGTATTGCCCGATGCGCTCCGCGCCGAGTTCCCGCAAGCGCTGCCGTATCGGTTCGGGATCCGCGATCTTGAACGTGAGTTCCAGCTCCGTCTCCATATCCATGTTCCAGCATCCGATATTAATAAACCACACGACAGGTTTAAATACCTCCTCGCGGTATGAACAGTATGCCGCAGGACACGTCGGACATGAGCCCGGAAGAGATCCGCGAAGCGCAGAAAGAGAACTGCGTGTTCTGCAAGATCATCGACGGCGAGATACCCAGCAAACAGGTCTACGAAGACGACACGATACTCGCCATCCTCGACATCAACCCCGCAGCCGAAGGACACGTCCTGGTCATGCCCAAAGAACACTACCCCATCCTCCCCATGGTCCCCGATGACACGTTCTCCCACATGTTCACCCAGGCGAAAGAACTCGCCGGGGCTGTCAAGGAGGGCGCACCCGCAACGGGCACCTCCATCTTCGTCGCCAACGGCGCCGCCGCAGGCCAGCAAAGTCCACATTTCCTGTTCCACATCATCCCCCGTGAAAAACAGGACCAACTACTCCTGCTTGAAAATAAAGATATCGACCAGTCAGACCTTCTCGAGCCACTCCAGCAGAACCTCGGCGCTGCGATGAAACGCCAACTCGCAGAACAAGGGAAACTACCAGAGGGCATGGAAGAGCAGTCTCGGGACCAACTGGTCCAAGTCCTCGATGAGAACCCCGAGCTCCGCCAGGCCATCATCAACGACCCTGACGAGTTCGCACGGATCGCCGAGAGCAATCCACAGCTCAAACAGCTCTTCAGCGGGGTCGACATCCACGCGCTCAGCGAGAAGCTCAGAGAGGGGAGTGAACACGCAGAAACTGGAGCCGCTCCGGCAGCACAGCAAGCAGCGAGTCCCAAGCCAAGCGCCTCAGGAACGCAAGGAACCGAGGAACAAACACAGCGCGGTGATCAAGACGTCATCCAACTCCTCAAGGACAACCCCGAGCTACGCAAAGCCATTCGAGACGATCCCGACGCGGTCGAGCAACAGATCGCGGAGAACCCAAGCCTGCAGGAACTGTTCGACGGCGTGGACATCCATGAACTGAGTAAGAAACTACAGGCGTACGAAGACGACGGCGAGAAGGAGAAGACTGAGACGTACGAGAGCGAAGGACTCGACGACCAGATAGAGGACGCGGACCTCGACAAGGTCCAGGACATGTTCACATGAAACAAGATATGACCCGGTTCATCGAGGACAGGGAAGGCATGGTACTCTACAGCGACCCCATCGCCCACGTCATCCTTCCCGAGCAACCCGTCACGCACGGCCACATCCGCATCTTCAGCAAGGAACCGGTGACGAGCATCGAGGAACTCCCGGATGAACACGTGGAACACCTCTTCACCGTGGCCAACACGGCAGCGTCCATGCTCTTCGAACTCAAAGAGCCCGGCGGCACGAACATCCTCGTGAACGAAGGCGACCTGTTCGATGAACATTTCCACATCGACGTCCTCACACGAGAAGAAGGGGACAACGTCGCGACGGACTGGGAACCCAAAGATATACCCGAAGCGACGATGGACGACATCGCCGACCGCATCGGATCAGCCCTGCTCAATCCCAGCACAGGGCGCGAAGAAACGGAAACAATCCAGACAGACAGTGACGCGGACGAGTCGATGAGCACCGACGAAGAGAACTACCTATTAAAAAAATTGAACAAGCTCCCCTAGAGCAGCACGAACCAGTTCCCCCACGCCACGGTAGCCACGAACGCGATGAAGAAGCTCGGCACGAACGGCACACCGCGCTTCACCCGGACAGCATCCCGCACCGCAGCGATCTCCTCGATCTTCTCCGGCGACACGCCAAGATCACCCTCTTCGTAGATGACCTCCCCGTCCGCCTCCACGTCCTCCGCGACCCAGTCACCCGGGACCAACTCCTTCACGGGTACCTGGTCGAACATGGAGGATGCTTCCACGCTCTTCACGAACGCCCAGAGATACAGCATAGCAAACCATATCAGAACCATCAAGCCCATGAATAGGCGGAACGGGCGTTCAGCGAAGTAGATACCGACGAGGAGCACAAAAGAGACAGCGATGACGACACGACGTAAGGTGCGGAACGGCTCCGTCTGTACCGTTTCTACAAAGGACTCGGAGAACCGCTCCCAGTGCCGCACCGCAAGGACCACGCTCCACACAACACCGAACACAGCTCCCGCAAGGAACAGGTTGAGCACGAAGACGAGGAACAGCGGGACCAGTTGCAGCTGCAGTCCGAACAAGCCACCCATCGCCCGCAACAGCTTCGCATCACCACCGCCCCACTGTCCCGTATAGTACAATACTCGTCCCAGGATATCCCCAGCGACCAGTCCCGCGACGACCTGCAGGACCGGTGTGAAACTCATACTGGTGAGTGAATATACGATTCCGATGAAAAGCGCGACGATGGCCGTCGCGTAGCTCAACCAGTTCGGCACCTCCCGCGTGCGGAGATCCTCCAACGACGCGAGGAACGTCGCCGCGATACCCGTGACGATAGCTTCAGTATACATATCGTTACGCACGCGCTCGCCACTATATAAGATATACGGTGAACCACCACCCACCACAACCTTTTTAAACGGTTTGTCGTTTTCCAGTTATAAGAACCGATGACGCCGCAAGGTAGTAGGTAATTGTTTTGGTTATTAGGAGGCAACTGTGAGCGAAGATATACTCATGGCCGTCGAACAGGCCAGGAAGACAGGAACGATCAAGAAAGGTACCAACGAGACAACGAAGAGCATCGAACGCGGCGAGGCGGAACTCGTCATCGTAGCTGATGATGTAACACCGGAAGAGATCATCATGCACATCCCCTTGCTCTGCGACGAGCAAGGCGTGAAGTGCGTGGAGGTCGACAGTAAGGAAGAACTCGGCGCCGCAGCAGGACTCAACGTGTCAACAGCGAGCGTCGCCATCGAAGCACCCGGAGAAGCGAACCTGGCAGAGCTATAATGGCAGAGGACGAACAATCGGACGCAGTACCAGCCCGCGTTGAAGAGATCATCGGACGCACAGGAACGCGTGGCGAAGCGACACAAGTCCGGTGCAAGATCCTCGAAGGCCAGGACGAGAACAAAACGATCCGCAGGAACGTTCGCGGTCCTGTCCGGAAGGACGACATCCTCATGCTTAGAGAAACCGATATCGAAGCCCGACCGCTCAAGAAAGGAGGCGGTCGACGATGATCTGCGACTTCTGCAAAGAAGAGATCGAACCCGGCACGGGCAAGCAGATCGTCCGCCACGACGGCACAAAACTCAGCTTCTGCTCCGGTAAATGCGAGAAGCACCTACTCGAGCTCAAACGCAAACCACGCACCACAGAATGGACCAAGGAATACCAGATGATCAAGAAAGGTGAAAAGTCATGACCGTGGAGCGCACGCTCATCCTCGTCAAACCCGACGCGGTCCGACGCGGCCTCACCGGTGAGATCCTTAACAGGTTCGAACAAGCCGGGCTGAAGATCGTGGCGATGAAGATGCAGTGGGTCGACGAAGAGTTCGCAAAGGACCACTACCGCGAAGACGACATCGCCGCTCGACACGGCGAAGATATCTGGAAACAACTGCTGGAATTCATCAGCGAAGGACCCGTCGTCGCCGCGGTGCTCGAAGGGGCAAAAGCAGTGAGTAATGTACGGAAGATCACAGGACCCACACAGCCCAAGGAAGCAAAACCGGGCACGATCCGAGGAGACTACGCACACCACGGGTACGAGACCGCGGACGCACACGACATGGCGGTACGCAACGTCGTCCACGCCAGCGCCACACCCGACGAAGCAGAGCTGGAGATCGACGTCTGGTTCAGCGAGGACGAGATACATTCATACACGAGAGACGATGAACACCACCACGTAGGTGAGCAGTGATGGCAAAGATGAAAGACCGAGTGAGGAAACTCTACGACAGACCAGAGAACGTCAGGAACATCGCGATCTGCGCCCACATCGACCACGGCAAAACAACGTTCTCCGATAATCTACTCGCGGGAGCGGGCATGATGAGCGACGATCTGGCTGGGGAGGCGCTCGAACTCGACTTCCACGACGACGAACAAGAACGCGGCATCACCATCGACACCGCAGCCGTCTCGATGGCACACGAACTCGAAGGCGACGAATATCTGATAAATTTGCTCGACACACCGGGACACGTCGACTTCGGTGGAGATGTGACGAGAGCGATGCGCGCCGTAGACGGATGCATCGTCTTAGTGGACGCGGTCGAAGGCGTCATGCCACAGACGGAAACGGTACTACGACAAGCGTTGAAAGAGCGGGACAAACCGATCCTCTTCATCAACAAAGTAGACAGGCTGATCAAAGAACTCAAGCTCAGCGAGCAAGAGATGCAAGAACGGTTTGTCGAGACCATCAACGACGTCAACGACCTGATCAAACAAATAGCGGAAGAACAGTACGAGGACAAATGGCAGGTCGGCGTACAAGACGGTACCGTATCATTTGGGAGTGCTTTCCATAACTGGGCGCTCAGCACACAGTTCATGCAAGAACAAGGCGTCACGTTCAAGGGTATCATCGACGCATACGACGAAGAAGACGACTGGAAGGACCTGAAGAACAAAGCACCGCTGCACGAGGTCATCCTGAACCAGGTCATCCGCCACCACCCCAACCCGGTGGAAGGGCAGAGCTACCGGATACCGAAGATCTGGAAAGGCGACCTCGAAAGCCCGGAGGGCGAAGCGCTCAAGACCTGCGATCCTGACGGCCCGCTCATGTTCGTCGTCACGAAAGTAACGATCGATCCCCAAGCCGGGGAGATATGTGCAGGACGCCTCTTCAGCGGTTCTATCGAGAAAGGGATGGAGGTCCACCTCAACAACGCCCAGCAAGACGTCAGGGTACAACAAGTATACATCTACAACGGGGACAAGCGTGAGATCGTCGACGAGGTCAAAGCCGGGAACATCATCGGCGTCGGCGGACTGGAACACGCGTTCCCCGGAGAAACAGTGAGCGAGACAGAAACCACACCGTTCGAATCCATCCAGCACATCTTCGACCCGGTCGTGACGAAGGCCATCGAGGCGAAGAACCCGAGCGATCTGCCGAAGCTCGTGGAAGTTTTGAGACAAGTGGGGAAGGAAGACCCGAGCGTCAAGATCGAGATCAACCAGGAAACGGGCGAACACCTCATGCACGGCATGGGCGAGCTACACCTCGAGATCATGGAGGACCGCATCCGCGAGGAAAAAGGCGTGGACGTCGAAACCAGTCCCCCCATCGTTGTGTATAGAGAAACCGTGACGAAAGAATCAGAAGTCCTCATGGGCAAGTCTCCCAATAAACATAACAAGGTCTTCTTCAAGGTCGAACCGATCAGCGACGAGATGGAGCAACAGTTCAAAAAGGACAAGCTGACCGACCGGCGCGTCACGAAAAAGGACAAAGAACTCTGGAAAACCTTAGAGGAAGGCGGGATGGATAGCAAGAAAGCCCGGAAGGTCAAAGACATCCGCGATGGTAATATCTTAGTCGACGGTACCCGCGGTATTGTGTACATCAACGAGGTCATCGAGATGATCATGGACACCTTTGAGGAAGTGATGGACGAAGGGCCGATCGCGAAAGAACCGTGCTACGGGGTACGCGTCACCCTCGACGATCTGAAGTTACACGAAGACGCGATCCATCGAGGACCGGCGCAGATGTACCCTGCGGTGCGGCAAGCCATCCGCGGCGCCATCATGGACGCCAGTCCACGCATCCTCGAACCCGTACAGACCATGCAGTTCGACTCACCGAGCGAGTACATGGGCGATATCAGCAATCTTATCAGCAACAAGCGCGGACAGATGCTTGATATGGAGCAGGACGGTGACCACGTGACGGTCACGGGCAAACTACCCGTGGCGGAGACGTTCGGCCTCGCCAGCGAACTCCGCAGCGCCACCGGCGGTCGCGGCAACTTCTACATCAGCGACCAGGACTTCGAAGAACTACCCACGGACATGCAGAAACGCGTCATCCAGAAGATCCGAGACCGGAAAGGACTGGAGAAACGGGAAGAGTAGCCCTTCCGGTCACGGCAGTAGCGTGTTCCTATAGTGTACCGGTATCTCTGCATGCGATTCTTGTTACAATGGGTAGGGTCCCGTCCTTGGAAACTATATTCTTTGGTACATCGCATAACCCGATCTTTGTTACTGTTCCGCGTATCCAGGCGTACGATGTTTCTCGGCAACCAGCTACGAAACCTTTATAAAACAAATGTGTGTTGCGATAGATGAACGATTGATGGAGGGAGTGATATGGCAAAAGATAAACCGCACATGAACTTGGTATTTATCGGTCACGTAGACCACGGAAAGTCAACAACAGTCGGTAGGTTGCTCTACGATACGGAGAACTTAGACGAGCAGAAACTACGGAATCTCAAACAGAAGGCGGAAGAACTCGGTAAGTCAGGATTCGAGTTCGCCTTCGTCATGGACAACCTCAAGGAAGAACAGGAACGAGGCGTGACGATCGACC
>CAYWOP010000024.1:0-9673 GCA_964459935.1 uncultured Methanosarcinales archaeon
CGTGCCGGTCCTCCGCTACGCGATGTCCCGCCTCCGTCTTCATCCGGTTCGTCAGTAACATGAGTTTTTCGTGAAAGTGCCCGATGACCGTCCCGTCACTCTCCCTGTAGGACTCCTCGTCCTCGTGGTGTTCGTACCGCTCTTCCCCATCGTACAGTTCACTACCGTTCGACCCTCCGTAGGCGAATGAGCGAGCGATGCCGATAGCGCCCAATGCATCCAGACGGCCCCCTCCACGGAATCCACGGTATCATCCGTGCCCGCACCGCGGAAGGATACGTTCCCGATAACCTGCAGAACGTGCTCCTTCGTTTCTTGTGGCATCTGGAGACCATCCAGGACGCTCCGGGCACGCTCCAGTCCGCTCGAGTCAGCGACCTTGTAATCATCGATGTCGTGGAGCAGCGCGGCCAGCTCAACCACTTGCATGGATGCGTCTTCCTCCTGCGCCAGTACGCGTGCCGTACGCCAGACGCGCTTCACGTGCTGCCACCCATGTCCGGGCGTCTCGCCTTCCATAACGTCTTTTACTTTGTTCTTCGTCTGCGTTATTGGGTCCATCGGGGAATCGTAGAGAAGTGAGGGATATAAATCTTTCAAACTTTTCCACTGAACTACGTAAGACCTCTTCAAACAGCCTCTTTCGGGATTCCGCGGACTGCAGAGCTAGTTCGTCTCCACACCGCCCAGCCGATCGGCCCATCGCTCGGACCAGTAGGAATGGTAACGAGCCTTGACCCGGGTACTGCAGAGCGAAGCGAGCTTCAGAGTGAGGGACGGTATACCGATCACGACAAGGTAAAGTGGACCGAGGTAGTAACTCTGCAGGGTATGGCCATACTCGTGCTTCACATCCCGCTCCAGCACGTTGTCCTCGCTCAAGAAGATGTATTGGCCCAGCGACAATCACCAGTAGCGGCCGGGCAGGTACAGGACAACCGCGTCCTCATGTTCTGTCCGCTCCACGTACGAATCGGTGTACCCGAACAGTCTATTCAGACACCATCCGAGCAATATCTGCGGTTGGCACCACAGCCACTCGAGCACGCGAATAGTTACTTCGAAAGAATTTTCATTAAAAAGCTGTGTGGGATTCGGACAGTTTCTTAAAGCACGGTGCCATACGGATATACATGGACAGGCGTGAATTCCTCGCCGTTCTACCAGGACTTGCTGGGTATCTGAGTGGAGGGGCTGCGGAACCCACGTGTAGATTCTCGCTCGTAACGACCGAACGATCAGATTTGGAGGTGGATCAGGACACAGCGACCGCCAGTATCGCAGAACACATCATCCAACGACCGGAACTGTGTACTGCATATCAGAACGAACCACGGTACCGACGAGATACGCAACGTGTCCTCGCAGGCGTCAAATTGGGGATGGGAAAACCGTTGTGGTGCGACATCCGCAACCATCCCGTGAGTCGGCAAGCAGTTAGCCGGGACAGGTTAACAATCCGCTCCTTTAGAGATCAACCGCGAAGGTCAAACTACTTCACTGTCCACGACGAGGGCCTCACAGGCACGGTATCCAAGGCGAAGCTGGGCCCTTCGCAACACGACGGGTTGGGAGAACTTTCCTATGCGAGGGCCAGCAGGAAAACCCGTACATCGATAGAACGGTTCTACAAAAACACACTGAGAGACCTCTACAGAAAGTTCGTCGGCCAACCGGTCTGACCGGATCCGGAGGGATTTGAACCCTCGACCATCGGTTTAGAAGACCGACGCTCTGTCCAGGCTGAGCTACGGATCCCTATTTACTCCAAAGAGAAACTGTTTAAAAACCCTTTACAGGTCTGCGAGCACCCGTTCGAACTCGTCCACCAGTACAGGAAACGGTTCAAGGTACGGCATTTTCTTCTCCCGCATGAACTCCTTCGTATATCCCTGTTCTCGTAACTCGTCCGGCACGTCCAACCATTGCGCGAGCGGTTCGAGCTTATCCATCGCGTGAGCGAACTTCGCTTCCATCGTTTCATTCGCCTCGTACTCTTCATAGAACTCGGCGTATCGCTCTGACCATCCATCGGGCATGCGCTCCGTGATCGTCTCGAACGCTTCACGCTCGATTTCCTCT
Source organism: uncultured Methanosarcinales archaeon (assembly GCA_964459935.1). Classification (GTDB taxonomy): domain Archaea; phylum Nanobdellota; class Nanobdellia; order Woesearchaeales; family CAYNLP01; genus CAYNLP01. The sequence goes on from CAYWOP010000024.1 coordinate 2,083, forward strand.
TTCTCTTCCCGGGCTTCTTCATCAGTGACGGGGATGTCACCCGCCTCGACCTCGACGAGGTCGTGATAGAGTATCAGACGGAAGACGCGCTCCCTGTTCAGTTCCTTCTCCACCAGGTCGATATAGTGATCGGCGAGCAAGAGACAACCCCACGTGTGCTCCGCACTGCTGTCCGTGCGGTCATCCGCTGTCTGCCGGTACACCTCTTTCAACTCGAGCAGTTCGTTAAAGAATCTCATTCATCGTCACTCATGAACACGAGCACCACGTATATAGGTACTACGAGGAGTATGAGAGAGAAACCGAGTATCTTGAACAGCGCTTGCAACCCCTCCGCAGCAGCGTACCAACTCCCGAGCGGGTACAGGACCACGTACGGGATGACAGCCGCGACGCTCACCGCGGAGAAGTACACCTTGCGTTCGCTCTCATGGAGGAGTTCTCGCGCGAGCAAGCCTTGGGACGTCCCGAGGATGGAACTGCCCAGCACAGTGAGCGCGGCCGCCGCACCGATCGCCCAGAGCTGCGGATTGTAGACGAGGATGAACGGCATCATCGCGGTGAGCAACGTACCGAAGACGAGCGTGGGTGCCAGTCCGGTCGTCTCCTGCATGAACCGACTGAACGACGGTCCGAAGAGGGAGGTCACGACAGCGATGAAGAACACCGCGCCGACATTGAGGAACCCGCCCAGACCGACGTTCGTGAAGTTTTCATAGATGAATATCCCGTAGTACGAGTTTCCCAGTCCTTGCACGAAACCGGCGATGATCGACGTGACTATGAGGAGGAAGAGCTTTTTGTTCCGGAGAAAGGTGCTGAGATGCAGTTGTAACTTCTCCCAGTATTCCGCGAGGAACTCCGTGTGTTCCGTATCTTCCGTATCGATGCGTGAGACGAAGTAACCGGAGAGGATGAACGCGAACGCCGTGATCTCGAAGGAGATGAGGTAGCCGTACACCGGGTATACGGAGCCGAACAGTTCCACCGTCTGTTCCCCTGTCCACGGAAACGCTTCCAGGATATATCCTGATAGTAACATCGAGGCCGCGGTGATGAGCACGCCCAGATTTCCCACTTTCGTGAGGAACGTGTTCATACGGTCACGGCTCAAGTGTTCCTTCACAAATCGATCGTAGAGATCGCCGTGACTCGCCACTCCCACGCTACCCAACAAGAGGAAGCAGGCGAAGAGCAGCGGGGACTCCAGTATGATAGCCGCGGCCATACCGAGGAAACTGAAACCGAAGATATATCCGGAAACGCTGATGAAGTAGTTCTTCGCAGGGTTCTCATCGCTGTAGCTCTGGGCGATGTTGGACAGCACGGCGCTGATCACGTTCTTCGCACCGTTCACCACGCCCACCGAGAAATACCCTGCGCCGATGAGGTAGAACAGTATGTTGATGAACTGATGCGGTACGAACCCGTACCCGATACGGTCAGCGATCTCCTTCTTGGTAAGGGCTCGTCGCGCCTGTTCTTCCCGTGACCGCTTTGCGTGATCCTGGCGGTCCCGGACCTGCGTGATCGCCTTGTCTATCTCCTCCTGGCCGTATCCTTGCTCGAGAAATTTCTCCCTGATGCGCTCCGGAGAGACGTTGTTGGTGATATCGCGCTCGACCTGCTCCAGGAGCTCGTCAGGCATACATCTCGGTACTGAGCTGTTTCTATATAAATTTATTCCCACAGAAACTTTTTTATAGTCTCACGAGGGAGAAACAGCTATGCCCACGTTCTCGAAACAGGGTGACATTGAAGAGCGTTGGCGATACGACGTGCAGGGATCGCTCCTCGCCGGCCCGATGGTCTACGATATCGATAATAACGGGAGGAAAGAGATCATCTTCGGCACGAAAGACGGTCGCGTGGTGATGATAGACGGAGCGGGCGACGTGCAGTGGACGTATACCGTTGAAGAAGCGGACTCGACCGTCGAGCGCTACTTTCAAGACCCGGAGAGCCCGAACAGTATCGTCAGCGCCCCGGCGATCGCAGATATCGACGACGACGGGATGAACGAGGTCGTCTTCGGCACGGAGCACGGGAGCATCTACGTGCTCGATCACCAAGGGAATGAGATGTGGAAGTACGAAACGGAAGGCCCGGTTCGCGCCACGCCACGACTGCATGATATCGACGGTGACCGTCTCCAGGAAGTCATCGTGGGGGACATGGCCGGGTACCTCTACGTCATCGGAGCCCGGGGACAACTGGAAGAGACGATACATATAGGATCGGCCATGGAGGGAACCCCTGGTCTACTGGAGGACAGCCTTGTCGTCGGATGTCACGACGGCACGATCCGACGTGTGGACGGGGAGGACGAGCACTGGCGGTTCAGCACGCGTGACAAGGTAGTCGCCTCCCCGGTCATCTGCGATCTCTACAACAACGGCGAGGACGTAATCCTCGTGGGCAGCACCGACTATGCACTCTACGCGATAGACAGTGTCGGAGAGGAGCTCTGGCGCTACGACACGGAGGGAGCGATCATCGCAAGTGTGACCGTCGCCGACATCGATACCGACGGAGCGCTCGAGGTCGTCTTCGGATCGTGCGATAACAGCGTGTATGCGGCGACCAACTCGGGTGATACCATCTGGTCCTACGAGACGTATTTCTGGGTCGCGGCTCCTCCGATCGTGGCAGACATCGACGACGACGGGAAGAACGAGGTCGTCGTCGGCTCGTATGATAACAGCGTGTACGTGCTGGACAGCGAGGGACAGTACAGTCTCGACTACGTTCCCGGACTCGGCGGAGTGGTGCATCAGAGCGGTCAGTACGCGGACGTGATGACCCGCGAACCGGGCGACGTGCACGCGGAGAAGATCTGGCAGTACCGCACACCGGGCCACGTGGTCGGGTGCAGTTTCGACGATGATCATAACGACATTATCGTCAACGTGAAGGAGGGCGATGTGGAGTCGCTCTTCTACAAGGAAAAATAATATAAAAGTGAGGCAACGAGAGAGGAAAGAGGTGAGTGATGGCTGAGATAAACCGTGTCAAGACCTACATCAAAGGACTTGATTCTAACATCCAGGGCGGTATCCCCGAGGGCCACGTGACGCTCATCAGCGGAGAAGCGGGCACGATGAAAACCTCTGTCTGCTTCAACGTCCTCTTCAACGAGGCCCTGCACGGGACGAACTCGCTCTACGTCAGCCTCGAACAGAGCTCGGAGAGTATCATCGAGCACGCTAAGAATCTCGGCTATGATCTCGACCGTATCAATTTTATTGTAGTGGACGATCTAGCGACGCTCGGGTCGAAGATACGCCAAGGACAGAACCAGGGCAAGCTCGTCCTGGTCGACGTCGGCGCGATCCGGAAGGAAGTGCGTGACGCGAACGTCGCTGATAACAAGAGCTGGTTGAACGTTGTCAAGAACATCGTGAAGACCGTGAAGAAGAACGTCGGTATCGAGCTCTTCACACTCGACAGTCTTTCCGCACTCTACGTGCTCAGCAGGTTCGAAAACCCGCGGGCGGAGCTGTTCTATATCTTCGAGTTCCTCCGCGATATGGACCTGACCACGTATCTCGTAGCGGAGTACAACAAGGAGAAGGAAAGCTTCGGCGAGTACGGCAACGAGGACTTCCTCAGCGACGCGATCGTCCACCTCCGCCTGACCGAGTTCAGGAGGACCGTGGTGCGGGAGATACGCGTGGTGAAGATGCGCGCTACCGATACCAATCATGACGTGTTCAGCCTGGAGTTCAAGAACGGTCGGTTCCAGGCGCTCTACGGCGGTCAGAACCCGTTGATGTGATCAGAGTTCTGCCACACGGTCGATGACAGCTTGTAGAAGCTCTCTTCCTGCTCCTCGCCATTCCTCTTGCACGAGTGATCGAGCGTTCTTCAGTAGCTCTGCAGCGCGTCGTCGACACGGCTCCACACCGTACCTTTGGAACAACGCTTCCACCGGCTTCGTCGCATCCGTATCATAGTGTCGCTCAAGTCGTTGCTGTTCCTCATCGTCACAGCGTTTCAGCGTCTCCACGTAGAGCAGTGTCTTCGCTCCCTCCTCGATATCCTCGCTCGGCTTGCCCTCCGCTCCGAACACTCCGTTGATATCGTCCAGTATCTGGAACGCGATGCCGAGATCAAGAGCGAGGTCGTCGAACTTCTCCTCGGGTTCGCCGGCGAGCACCGCGCCGAGTCGTAACGGCCCCACCGTTGTATACATCGCGGTCTTCTTCTCGTAGATCTCCAGCACCGCTTCCTCCGTGATAGCGCTATCCCTGCTGTCCAACCACTCTCCCGTGCACTCGGTCTCCGCGATCTCTTGCATGACGCGTATGGCCTCGAGCTTCTTCCCTGGAGAGAAGTCACTGTCCAGTATGGGTCGGTACATGCGATGACTGGCGAGGTCACCGGTGAGGATCGCCGCGGTCAACCCTTCGTGCGGATCATCGAACCGCTCGTGGACCGTGTCCTTGCCCCGTCGGGTGTCGCTCCGGTCGATGATATCATCATGGATGAGCAGTGAGCTATGGAGGAACTCCGTCGCCAGCGCGGCAGGGAGGATGTGGTCATCGTCATGAAAACACGTGTACCCGGCGATGGCGAGTATCGGGCGGAGCCGCTTCCCACCGCGCATCGTGAACTCCCGCAGTGTCTGGTCGAGCTCGGTATCGTCGAAGTACCGTTGCAGTTCCTCGTTGACGCGTTCTCGCCACTGGTCGAGCATCATCCTGCACCACCGTGAATTGTTTATATGCTTTGGCACTCCTACCGCAATCTTTTTATACGTTCTGCAGTCCCCGGGAAGTATGGATTTACCGGATAGCTACGACTCAGACACTGCCGAGGAGAAATGGCAGGAATGGTGGAGTGATGAGCGCATCTACGAGTTCTCAGATGAAGGAGAGGTGTACAGCATCGACACGCCACCCCCGACGCTGTCCGGACGTATGCATATCGGACACGCGTTCAGTTACACGCAGGGCGACTTCATCGCACGGTTCAAACGCATGCAGGGGTATGACGTGCTCTACCCGTTCGGTACAGACGATAATGGGTTACCGACGGAACGACTCATCGAGGACAAGGAGGACGTGGACGCGAACGAGATGGACAGGAGTGCGTTTCAGGACCTCGTACTGGAGAACGTGGAGGAACTCCTGCCGGACTTCACCGCTGACTGGACGAAGCTCGGCATCAGCTGCGACTTCGCAAACGCGTACAGCACGATCGACGAGCACAGCGTCGCCACGTCGCAGAAGAGCTTCATCGACCTCTACGAGAAAGGACTGGTGTACCGGAAGGAAACACCCGTATCTTGGGATGTGGAGAACCAGACCGCTATCGCCCAGGCGGAGTTCGAGAACAGAGAAACAGAGGGGTGGTTGAACGATATCAGATTTGGAGATACTCACGGTAACGACTTGATCATCAGCACGACCAGGCCAGAGCTCATCCCCGCGTGCGTTGCGCTCGCAGCGCATCCGGAGGACGAACGGTATCAGGAGCTGGAGGGGCATGACGCCGTCGTTCCCCTCTTCGACCATCGCGTTCCGATCATCTTCGACGAGGACGTGGACCAGGAGTTCGGAACGGGCCTGATGATGATCTGCACGTTCGGTGACAAGGAGGATATCGAGAAATGGCACAAGCACGATCTTGAACTTCGTGATATACTGGAAGCGGACGGCACGCTCAACGACCAGGCCGGTCCCTATGAAGGGATGGCCATCGAGGAAGCGCGGGAGGCCATAGTCGATGACCTGGACGATGAAGGATTCCTCGTCGACCGCGAACGCGTCACGCAAAACGTGAACGTGTACGAGCGTAGCGGGGAGGAAGTGGAGTACCTGAACACGATGCAGTGGTTCGTCCGCCTCCTCGATTACAAGCACGAGCTACTCGAGGCCGGCGACCGCGTGGACTGGACGCCGGAGTTCATGCAGGACCGGTACGAACACTGGGTCGAAGGCCTGCACTGGGACTGGTGTATCAGCAGGCAACGACCCTACGGCGTACCGTTCCCCGTATGGTATGAGAAAGATACCGGGAAGATCGTCGTCCCGGATGAAGACGAACTGCCGGTGAACCCGACTGAAGAGGTACCGGACGGGTACGAGGAGGACGAACTGGTCCCCGAGGACGATGTGATGGACACGTGGGCCACCTCCGCTGTCACGCCACAGATCGTACTGAACTGGAAGGACGCGGAGATGGAGCATTTTCCGATGGACCTCCGCTTGCAAGCGCACGATATCATCAGGACGTGGGCGTTCTACACGATCACGAAGAGCGAGTATCACCATAAGGAACGACCGTGGAAGAACATCGCGATCAGCGGGCACGCGTTGGATCCGAAGGGAGAGAAGATGAGCAAATCCAAAGGTAATGTGGTGGACCCGAACGAGATGCGCGAGGAGTACAGCGCGGACGCCGTGCGGTTCTGGGCCGCGGGTGCGAAGCTCGGCGAGGACATGCCGTTCCAGGAAAAGGATCTCGTTACCGGGGAGAAGACCGTGACGAAGCTCTGGAACGCGTCCAAGCTCGTCTTGATGCATCTCGACGACTACCAGGGGAAGCCCCCGGAGCTGGAGCGGTTCGACGAGTGGATACTGCACGAGCTCAACGAGCTCGTACAGGAATGCACAGAGTGGTTCGAGGAGTACGAGTACGCGAAGGTCAAGCAGGCCGTGGAGGACTTCTTCTGGAACACGTTCTGTGATTACTATCTGGAGATCGTCAAGGACCGCCTGTACAACCCGGACGAGCGCGGACCGGCGGGTCGGCGGAGTGCGCAGTACACACTGTATCAGAGCTTGCTCACCATACTGAAGCTGTTCGCGCCGATCATGCCGCACATCACGGAAGAGATCTACCACTTGTACTTCGCGGAGGAAGAAGATGCGGAGAGCATCCACGTGAGCAACTGGCCCGAGTACCAAGAGGAGCATCAGTTCGATGATGCCAAGGTCGAAGGTGACGCGGCGCTACAGATCATCGACGCCGTGCGGAAGTACAAGACCGATAATGACATGTCGCTCGGGACGGAGCTGGACACGGTCCGCGCGGAGGTTCCGCAGGACGTGAGCTTGCTCGTCGAGGACCTGAAAGGCGTGTGTCGCGTAGAGGAACTGGACGTCACCGTGGAAAACGAGCTGGACGTGAAAGTCGAAGAGTAACTTGTCGATCTCTGGCCGCTATCAGTAGATTTTTAAATCTGATTTTCTGTTAGTACCGTCCGATGCAAACGAGTCTTGGGGACACGGCCTCAGAAGAACGTGATGTGAAAGCGGTCGCTCACGTTGGTGAGGATCTTGCAGTGCGGGTCGAACGCCAGTATCAGCCCAGCCGCGTGCAGGAGGAATACATTTCAGAGAGACTCGCTACGTATCAACCTGGAGATACATCGATGACTCACTATATGGGCGACGGACTGTTCGCACAGCTCGACAAGTTCCGTGAACGCTCTGCGCGGTTGCTCCAGATAATGCACAGAAACACGGTTGACATGACTGGTTCCAAGGCTTTGGCGGAGTACAGTATCGAGGATTATATTGCCAAAGCTTCCCTTGGCAGTTCGCGTTGAGGGACGCGCTTCTCTGATTTTTTACTGTGTCTC
>CAYWOP010000025.1:0-9667 GCA_964459935.1 uncultured Methanosarcinales archaeon
CGGCGGAACAAACGAAGACAAACTCCAATATATCAAAGAACGACAAGACGAGAACATCCCCACAGAACTCTTCCAAGCCGGCGATCTCGTCGACACACACGGCGTGACCAAAGGCAAAGGAACACAAGGACCCGTCAAACGCTTCGGCATCGGTCTCAAACCCCACAAAAGCCAGAAAGGGCGACGACGACCAGGCACACTCGGACCATGGGTCGGCCAACAACTCTTCATGCACCGCGTCCCACAAGCGGGACAAGACGGGTACCACGCACGCACACAGTATAACAATCAGATTTTCATGATCGACGACGATACCGAACGGATCAACGTGGACGGCGGGTACAAGCACTACGGCAACGTCAACACCACGTACATGCTCGTCAAGGGAAGCGTCCAAGGACCCGCGAAGCGCTGCATCCTCTTCAACCACGCCATCAGAGCGAAAGACCAACCGGAACTTCCCGATATCACGTACATCAGCACGGAGAGCAAGCAAGGACGATGAAACTCAAGATCAAAGACAAAGACGGGAGCGACGCAGGCACCATTGGCCTCCCGGACAGCTTCGACGAACCCGTACGTCAGGATATCATCAAACGCGCCGTCCTCTCCAAACAGAGCAAGGAACGACAGCCCTACGGCGCCAAGCCCAACGCGGGCCAACGACACAGCGACCGCATCAGTAAGCAACGACAAGACTACAGGGGAAGTTACGGGTACGGCATCAGCCGCGTCCCGAGGAAGATCCTCAGCCGCCGCGGTCGCAGGATGAACTGGGAAGGCGCCACGATACCAGGAACGGTCGGCGGACGCCGCGCCCACCCGCCGAAAGCGGAGAAAGACTGGACCAAGACCATCAACGACAAAGAACGCGATAAAGCAGTTCGCAGCGCACTCAACGCTACACTCCAACCCGAACTCGCCACGGCACGCGGTCACAACGTACCTGAAGACTACCCGTTCGCCGTGACCGATATCGAAGGGATACAGAAGACACAGGAACTTCACGACGTCCTGAAAGCACTGGGCTTCGCCGACGAACTCGAACGCGCTGCAGAGAAAAAAGAACGCAGCGGGAAAGGCAAGGGCCGCGGCCGGCGTAGCAAGTACAAAAAGAGCATCCTCATCGTGGTCAGCGGTGACGTCGACGTGAAACGCGCGGGGCGAAACATACCAGGCGTGGACGTGAAAGAACATACAGAGCTGGACACGGAACTCCTCGCACCAGGTACACAACCTGGGCGGGTCACGCTCTACACCGAAGCGGCCCTGGAAGCGATGGAGGACGGATCATGATACAGTACCCGCTCAGCACGGAGAAGAGCATCAGACAGATGGAGAGCGAGAACAAACTCATCTTCGTCGTCGACCTCGATGCGGAAAAACCGCAGATCAAAGCAGCGATCGAAGACCTCTTCGACTGCACCGTCGACGACGTGAACACGATGATCGATTCGAAAGGCAAGAAGCGAGCGTACATTAAGTTCGGACCGGAGACTCCAGCGATCGACATAGCGACGGAACTGGGACTGATGTGAAGGTGGTACGATGGGCAAACGACTGATACAACAACGACGAGGGAAGGGAAGCCCGGCGTTCAAAAGCCCAGGCTTCCGCTTCAAAGGCAAAGCGGGCGTAGAAGAAGACAAACGAGCATACACCATCAAAAAGCTGACGCACGACCCGGCACGGACCGCACCGGTCGCCATCGTCGAATACGATGATGGGACAGAAGGCGTGCTCGTCGCACCAGAAGGCGTCCAAGAAGGTGATACCAAACGGATCGAAGCGGACGAGCTGGAACGTGGCAACGTCATGCGCCTTGAAGATATCCCGGTCGGGACGAGCATCTTCAACATCGAAAAGAACCCGGGGGATCAGGGCAAGTTCGTCCGGAGCAGCGGCACCACCGCACGCGTCGTTGGAAAAAAAGAGGAGAAGGTCATGGTACGACTCCCGAGCAAGACGGTCAAGGAATTCAACCCGCGCTGCCGCGCCACTATCGGAGTGGTCGCGGGCGGCGGCAGGACGGAGAAACCGTTCATGAAAGCAGGTGATAAGCATAAAGAGCGGAAGGCCAAGAACAAGCTCTACCCCAAGGTCAGCGGTGTGGCGATGAACAGCATCGCCCACCCGTTCGGCGGTACGCAGAGCAGTCACAAAGGCCGACCAACGATCGCACCGAAGAACGCACCGCCGGGTAGGAAGGTGGGCAAGGTGCGACCACGACAGACAGGACGAGGAGAAGGACGCGAAAAGAAGAGGGATGACTGATGCCGGACGAATTCACGTATAGAGGAAAGACGGTCGACGAACTGCAGGAACTCAGCATCGAGGAATTCGCAGAGCTCCTCCCGAGCAAGGAACGCCGCAAACTCAGACGCGGCCTGAACGAACGACAACAGAAGCTCGTCGACGACCTTAAGGAGAAGGACGAGGTCCGCACCCACGCACGGGACATGATCGTACTACCGCAGTGGGTCGGCAAGGTGATCAGAGTCCACAACGGCAACGAGTTCATCAGGGTCGAGATCACACCGGAACGCATCGGACACTACCTCGGCGAGTTCGCCATGACCAGGGAACTCGTGGAGCACAGCGCACCAGGTGTCGGTGCTACCAAGTCAAGCACAGCGATCGTCGCGAGGGCGAAATGAGCGCGAACTACAGCTACCAAGGAAGCATGGAACACGCCGCGAAGGCGTTCGGACGCAGGCTTCGTATCAGCACGAAGCACAGCATCGAGGTCTGCAAGGCTATCAAGGGCCACCACGTAGAGCGAGCGCAGTCCATGCTTGAATCCGCCGTGAACGAGGAAGAACCGATCGAGTTCACGCGGTACAGCGAAGGCGCTGGTCACAAAGCCGGCCAGGGCATGGGCAAGTATCCCGTCAAGGCGGGGAAGGAGATCTTGAAAGTGCTCAACGGAGCGGTCGCGAACGCACAACACCAAGGACTGAGCAGCGATTTAGAAGTGGTGCACGCAGCCGCGCAGAAAGCACAGCAGAACCAGAAACGCGGCCGCCACGCCGGTCGGACGGAGAAAGGCACACATATCGAGATCGTCGTGAAGGAAGTCCCCGGCGCCACGCGTCCGGAACCGGAAGAAGAAACGGATGATACTGAAGATGAGGGCGAATCTGCACAGAAGACGGAGCACGTCGCCGTCCCAGAAGATGCGATGCCGGATGAAAGCGATGTAGAAAGCGATACTGAAACACAAGAGAGAACGGACGACACTGCAGAGCCAGGAACAGCCGATGAGAGCGACGAGACACCAGCAGAAACAGAGCAAGAAGCGGACGCTCCAGACACGGCCGAGGAGTCAACGACTGTACCAGACGATAGCTGGACCGTGCCCGAGATCAAGGAGTACCTGGACGAGCACGACATCGACTACACGAGCAACGACCTCAAAGCAGACCTACTCGAGAAAGCACAGGAGGAAACCGAATGATCGAACGCAAATTCATCCGCGAAAACATGATGGAACACGAGATCAAAGAGTTCGTCGCTTCGCAACTGGACAACGCCGGGCTCAGCGACGTCACGTATCAACAGACACCGCTCGGTGAGAAGATCATGATCTACGCGAGCCGACCGGGCCTCGTCGTGGGCCGCGGCGGATCGAACATCCAAGAGCTTACCAGGAAACTCAAGCAGAACTTTGAATTGGAAAATCCACAAGTGGAGATCGAGGAAGTGGAAGAACCCGACCTCGACCCCAACATCATCGCCGAGCGCATAGCGAACAACCTGGAACGGTTCGGACCCACACGGTTCAAAGGCATCGGGTACCGCGCCCTCAACGACGTCATGGACGCCGGGGCACGTGGCGTCGAGATCATCATCAGCGGTCGTATCCCCGGAAGCATGGCGAGGAACTGGCGGTTCTACGCCGGTTATTTAAAGAAATGCGGCGAGACGAGCATGTCCGGCGTGAAATCCGGCTTCCACCTCGCCGTGATCAAAGCAGGGAGCGTCGGCTGCAAAGTACGCATCATGCCACCCGACGCACGACTCCCCGACGATATCGAGATCAAGGAACCCGGAGTGGAGGAGACCGACGAGGAAGCAAAGCCAGAGGAAGAGAGCGACGAAGCAGGAACTGACGAAGAACCGGACGAAGGAACTGATGAAGAGGCTGACGACGCGGAAGAGACGGAAACCCAAGATACTAAAAACGAACCGGATTCCGAGGACGAGTCATGAACTACGACCGTATCAGAGAGATGACGGAAGCAGAACGGGAAGAGAACCTCCGAGACGCCAGGCTCGAACTCATCAAGCTCAACGCCCAGGTCGCCACCGGAACACCACCGGAAAACCCTGGGAAGATCAAGGAACTCAAACGAACCATCGCGCGCATAAAGACGGCCAACCATGACTGACATCGACCCGAAGACAGGACTACCGGAAGAGTTGGGAGCTTTCGACGACATCGCGAAAGAATCCCAGACAATAACAGTACGGACCGAACAACGCAAGTTCGGCAAGACCTACACGCTCATCGAAGGACTCGATGAGAATGAGATCGACATGAAGCAGCTCGCGAAGAAGCTCAAGAGCAACTTCGCCTGTGGAGGAACAGTGAAGGAGGGAACGATCGAACTCCAGGGCGACCACACCAGAGGCATGAAAGACCAACTGCAAGAGCTCGGCTTCGCACCGGAAAGCGTGAACATCAAATGAACGGAACAGTCATCGGCAAGGACGTAGCAGTGCAGACATGCACGGATACAGCACTCGAAGGGCTACGCGGCACCGCCGTTGACGAGACCTTACACACGATCACGATCGTCACGGGTATGGCCGAGAAGACCGTGCTCAAACACACAGCAACGTTCTCCATCGACCAACAGCACGTGGAAGGAACGACGTTGCAACGACGACCGGAGGACGCATACAAATGAACACACACGGACGAACGTTCCAAGGAACCGTCGTACGAGACAGGATGCAGAAGACGGTCACGGTAGAATGGGAACGGCAGAAACAGTACCCGAAGTACGAACGGCAAGCCACGGACAGGACCAGGGTCAAAGCGCACAATCCTGACGAGATAGACGCGCAAGAGGGAGACGTGGTGAAGATCAAGGAAACACGACCCATCAGCAAGACGAAGAACTTCATCGTCACAGAGATCGTGGAGGAAGCAGAATGAAAGCAGTGAAGAGCAACGTCACCAAAGGACTTCCCGTGGGAAGCAAAGTAGCGACGTGTGACAACAGCGGAGCGAAGAAAGTGAAGATTATCAGCGTCAAACACCACGGCACGAAACTCAGCCAGAACGCAGCAGCAGGCGTCGGAGACATGGTCATGGTCAGCGTCATCAAGGGCGAACCGGACATGCGACGCCGCGTCGTCCCCGCCGTCGTCGTACGACAAAAACGGTCGTTCAAACGCGCAGACGGCACAAGGATAGAATTCCAGGACAACGCGGTCGCCGTGTGCAAGGACGAAAAAGGTAATCCAAAGGGCACTATATTCAAAGGACCCATCGCGAGGGAAGCCACGGAACGCTGGCCCGGCATCGCCAAAGTGGCGAAGGTGATCGTATGAGCGACTTCAACACTTCCTGGAAAGCAAGCGTACAGCCGCGCAAGCAACGCAAGTATCGCAGGAACGCTCCGAAGCATATCGAGGGCAAGTTCCTCAATGCACGCGTCCACGAACGATTACGAGACACGTACGGCAAGACCGCACGGATCCGCACAGGAGACACGGTCGAGGTCATGCGCGGCGACTTCAAAGGCCAGGAAGGAACGGTCTCACGCATCGACGTGGAACGCCAGAAAGTCTACGTGGACGGCATCGAAGTACAGCGCAAGGACGGCACCACCTCGCTCAGACCACTACCACCGAGCAATCTACGTATCGTCAAGATGGAACAAGACACGGAACGAGGAGGCGACGATGACACATCTTAAACGACTCAACGCGCCACGCACGTGGCAGATCGACGAGAAAGCGGAGACGTTCACGATGCGCCCGAAGAGCGGGCACAGCATCGAACTCTCCCTCCCCCTCAACCGGGCCCTGCAAGAGATCGGCGTCGCTGAGAGTCATCATGAAGTTGAGTATCTCTTGAAACACGAAGACGTGCAAGTGGACGGGAAGCGCGTGCACGACGAACAACGCGGCGTGGGCCTCATGGACGTCGTCGAAGTACCAAGCGGCGCGTACCGCATGACGATCACCAAGCAAGGACTCACCCCCAGAGAAGCTGACAACCCAAGGGAGAAACCCGTGAAGATAACGGGCAAGCGAAACATCAAAGGCGGTGACATCCAAGTCAGCACGCTCGACGGGCGGAACATCATCGTCGACCAAGAATATGGAGTCGGCGACACGCTCATCATCGACCTTCCCGAGCAAGACGTGCAGGAACACGTCCCGCTCGAAGAAGGCGCTACGATCCTACTCTACAAAGGACGCCACGCCGGAGAGACCGTGGACGTGGACGAGCTCGACGGGAACCGTCTGCTCTTCACACAGGACGGACAGTCGTACGAGACGGAGAAAGACTACGCGTTCCCACTGGGTGATGACCGTGCATAAGATGCGAGAGATAGCAGTGGAGAAGGTCACGCTGAACATCAGCGTCGGCAATGACCAGGACGCGCTCGAACGCGCCACGACCCTCCTTGAGCATATAACCGGAGTGGAACCGGTGGAGACCGAAGCGACGGAACGCGTCCCCGAGTGGGGTATCCGACCGGGCTTGCCCATCGGGTGCAAGATCACACTCCGCGGCGACGACGCGACCGAACTCCTCCCGGACCTCCTCGCGGCGCGCGAACACGAACTCCCGGAAAGCTGCGTTGATAACCATGGAAACATCAGCTTCGGCATTGACGAGTACATTGATATCGAGAACGTAGAATACAATCCAGACGTGGGCATGATGGGCCTACAGGTCAGCATCACCCTCCAACGACCAGGCTACCGACTGAAAGACCGACGATCACGATCCTCACAGTTACCAGACAAGCAACGCGTGAAGCACGACGAAGCAGTAGCATTCCTCGAAGACACGTACGACGTGGTGGTAGCATGACACAAGGCGGATGGGAGAAAGTCTACAAACAGATCAAAGGAAAGAAACCGGGGAAAGAAGCCAAGTTCCTCAAGCACAACAAGCCCAAAGACAGGGATACGGGAAGAGATCAGTACGAGTGCAAACGGTGTAAACGCGTCGGGGCACACATTCATAAATACGACCTGCAACTCTGCAGGCAGTGTTTCAGAGAGATCGCCACCGACATCGGTTTCAAAAAATACAGTTGAAGGTATGATGAGCGATGCAACGACACCAAGCGATGGGACACACGGACCATTTTTTGAGTTTCAAAAATACAGCTAAGACGATGCAAGGAACACGACACACCAGGAAGAAGCGAGCACGGATGGACCGAGCAGGAGGGAAGCGATGACGCTGAACGACCCGCTCTCGAACGTGCTATCGAAGATGAACAACTACGAACAGAAGAACAAGCGCGAACTCCACACGCTCAACTACAGCAAGACAGTGGTGAACGTGCTCGACATCATGGAAGAGAACGGCTACATCAAAGGATATGACGTCAACGAAGACGCGAAGGGTAACACAATAACGGTCCACCTCCAGGGACACATCAACGACGTCGGCGCCATCAAACCACGGTTCAGTTTTGATACGGACGAGTTCGAAAAGTGGGAGAAACGCTACCTCCCCGCACGAGACTTCGGCATCATCGTCGTCAGCACAAGCGACGGGCTCATGACACACTACCAAGCAAAAGAGGAGGGGGTCGGAGGACGACTCATCAGCTACTGCTACTAAGATGACAGAGATGGAGAGCAGAGCGGAGGTCAGCATTCCGGACGACGTCTCGCTAGACGTAGCGAAAGGAACCGTCACCGTCTCCGGCGAACACGGCGAGGTCGAACGCGACCTCTTCCACCCGCTCATCACCATCTCAGAAGGGAACGATACCGTGGTGCTCGAAGCGGAAAGAGAGCGACAGCACGAGCAGAAGCTCCTCCACACGTACCAGACGCACGTGAAGAACATGATCCGCGGCGTCACCGAAGGCATCACGTACAAGCTCCAGATCTGCGCGTCTCACTTCCCCATGAACGTCTCCTGCGACGGCTCCACGTTCACCGTAGAGAACTACCTCGGCGAGCGCACACCGCGCGAACTTGACGTTCCGACTTCAGTGGATATAACGATCGAGGACGAAACGGTGATCGTGGAAGGAGCGGACAAGGAACAAGTGGGACAGACCGCGGCGAGCATCGAACGCCTCGCCAGCAGGACCGGCTTCGACCGACGCGTCTTCCAGGACGGCATCTACATAACGGAGAAAGACGGGAGGAAGCTCGTATGACCGACGCGCTCGACGAGCGGAAGCAGCGCAAGGCCAAGCAGCCCGACTTCACACGAGATGATTACGGAAAGAAGGACCGCGTCAACGACAGCTGGCGCAAACCGAGCGGACATCATAACAAGATCCGCCTGAACAAACGCGGCCACCCCGCTCCAGTAAATACAGGATACGGCACCGCCACCGTGGTGAAAGGACTCCACCCTTCCGGCCTGGAACCGGTCCGGGTCTGCAACGTTGACGATATCAAGGAACTGGACGAGGGAGAAGGCGCCATCATCGCCAGCAGCGTCGGTGACAGGAAACGCGTCGCCATGATAGACGCCGCGGCGGAAGCGGATGTAGAGATACTCAACATCGACTCCGCGGAGTACAAGGAGAACGTCGAGGAAAAGATGGAACAACGAAGAGAAACGGAGACCGACGAAGAACAGGAAGATACGTCTGAAGAAGAGAAAGAGGAAGAGCGGAAAGATCCCGAAGAACAACAGGAAGAACTCGAAGAGCAGAAGGAGAAGGTGTTGACGAAGAAATGAACCTCACACTACAGAAACGACTGGCAGCGGACGTACTCGACTGTTCCAAGAAACGAGTGAAGTTCGACCCGGAAAGGTTACACGACATCGATGAAGCGATTACCAAAGAAGATATCCGAGCGCTCATCGACGAAGGAGCGATCGCGGAACAGCAGAAACAAGGAGTGAGCCGGGCCAGGGCCAAGCACCGTCAGAAGCAACGACGCAAGGGCCGCCAGCGCAACGACGGTTCCAAGAAAGGCACGCCCAACGCACAGAAGTCCAGCAAGGAACGCTGGGCGGACAAGGTCCGAGCACAACGCGCCTACCTCAAAGAACTGAAAGAAGACGGGGAGATCGACAACCAAACGTACCGCAAGCTGTACAAGATGGTCAAAGGTGGGTACTTCAGGAGCAAACGGCACATCCGACTCGTCCTCGAGGAGCGAGAAGTATGAAACGCATACCACGGCACCGGAGGAAGGAAGGCAAGACGGACTACCAGCAACGCCTACGACTCCTCAAATCCGGCAAGCCACGCCTCGTCGTGCGCATCACGAACACACGCATCCTCACACAACTCACACACTATGACAAGGATGGAGACGAAGTGGTCGCCAGCGCGTCCAGTGATGAGCTTGAAGAGTATGGATGGAACGGGTCCGCGAAGAACATACCCGCAGCGTATCTCACCGGACAGCTCCTCGCCACGCGTATCGATACCGACGAAGCGGTGCTCGACACCGGCGTGCACAACGCTGAGCACGGCGGACGCTTGTT
>CAYWOP010000026.1:0-9288 GCA_964459935.1 uncultured Methanosarcinales archaeon
CGCGGATCTGGACGTGCACGTGTTCGACTCACCCGTCGTGTTCATCGACACGGACGGAGCGATGCGGGAGCAACAGCGTCACGGCTCGACATCCTGGCAGAACCCAGGGGAGGCGGAGCTCGTCGAGGACATCTGCGAACTCCTCCGCGGCGTGGACGACATCGGGGTGATCACACCGTACGATGATCAGCAAGATATCATTGATGTACAGAAAGAAGTGCACACGGTGGACGGGTTCCAGGGCCGGGAGAAGGAGTGCATCATCGTCAGCTTCGTCCGCAGCAATACCAGTGGAGAGCTGGGCTTCCTCACCGACTACCGCAGACTCAACGTCGCTTTGACCCGAGCGAAACGCCAGCTCGTGCTCATCGGGGACGCCGCCACGCTCACCGAAGATAGTTTATACCATGAGCTGATAGAATATGTAAAGCAAAATGGAACACTCATCAGCCATGCGGATCTTGGAACTCGCGGGTGAACTCAAACAGCTAAAGCGGAGCGGGTGGCAACGGAACGGCATACCCGATCCTGAAAGTGTCGCCGAACACAGTTACCGCACAGCACTCATCGCGATGCTGTTCGCGCCTGGACACGTGGACAGTGACAAGTGTATCAGGATGGCGCTCGTGCACGACCTGGCCGAGGCAGAGGTCGGTGACCTCACTCCACACGATAATCCAGAGGATGCACCGCAGGAACGCGACGTATTTCGTGAATTCCACCCCGCTGTCCAAGACCTGTGCGAGGAATACCACGCCGGGAAAACTCCAGAAGCCAAGTGGGTGAAGGACGCCGACATGCTCGAGATGGTCATGCAAGCGAGCGAGTACGCCGAGGAGTTCGATGCAGATTATGAGGAGTTCTGGGAGTACGCCGATGAGCGCATCACGACCGAGCCTGGACGGGAACTGTTCGAACTACTGTCCGAGCGGCGTTGACTCGTTATCGACGTGCGAGTGGTCGCAGGGCCGTATTCCCATCATAGCTTGCAAGCTGTTCATCCAGTTCGGATATCGCAGATTCATAATCCGTATCGAGTGAGAGATGGACTCCTCCGAACGGACCGGCTACGATCTCGTCCAGATTATCCTGTCGGTACTTGGGGAGTGCTCGAAGCCACTTGAATTCCCGCGGTACCTCGTCTGGCAGGGCGCTCTTGCTTTCTACCAGTGCTGCGCCGATATCCGAGTTGTCCTGGAGCTGATAAACATTAGGGTACTCACCGTTCGTGGCAACCGTATCGCTTCCATCGTACAGTTTTCCATCGCGTTCCCCCAGAACATGCACATGCTCGTATCCCCGATCTAAATCCGCAACCGTAGGTTTCGGAGCACCTTCGATTACCGCGACGCGTTTCAGCTTCTTGGTATGCTGGGCCAGTACCTTTTCCAAGTCACTCATTCCTGCACCTCCTGCGTCTGCTGGCTCTTTCGGAGGCGGTTCGGCCCGGATATGCGTTAAGCTATGAAGGGTGTCGCGCAGTAGATCCGGGCGGCGACCCGCATCTACCGATAGAAGAACCAGTAGCTCGCAGAGCCATACTGTCCGGCGTTACGAGCTTGACGCATGCTTACAATCGTGAGCATATCATTTTTAAAGGTTTCGGGTGATTTTATATAGGAAAGCACGTGTATGTACTGTTCATGGGGAGGGACGCTTGGATCGCTATCGTAGGCTTCCTAGTGTTGAGCGGTTTGATGCTGCACGGTTTGCTGGTGGACGCGGTGTCCGCCGGGGAGATGAAGTACGGTCTGTGGTTCGACTGGTTGTTCTTCGCCCTACTCCTCTTGGGACTGTACCTCTCCCGCAACAAGCTACAACAGTCGAGCATGAGCTTTGGCTTGATCGTAGCGGTGATGGTGCTCCACGCCTCCGGTGCGGTGTTCTGGTACGGGTCTTACGTGCTTGGGTTACAGTTCGATATGGTCATGCACTTCGCCTCTGGATTTGCCCTGTACTGGTTTTCTCGACGTCTCGTCTTCGCCGACGCTCCCGTCAGTGAGTTACCGCTGTACGGCATAGTGTCTGTCCTGGTGGTGATGGGACTCGCCGCCGTGCACGAGCTCATCGAGTTCGTGAGTTACGGACTCGCCGCGGGCGGTCCGGGTCTGTTCACTTCAGGAGGTGATATGGTCCTGGATTACGTGGATCTGAACTGGGATCTCGCGTTCGGCCTCTTCGGCGCATTACTCGGTATGGCGTCCGATATCACACCTTTCAGAAAATTGTCACACAGCCGTGACAAATAGGGAAAGATTTATAAGCAAGCAATCACGGTAAAAAAGTGCAATGACAGCTACTCCGCAGCGAGACCCACCGCGTGAAGCGTTCAATCCCATCGAAGCACGCGTACCTGCGGAGAAATGGCTCCTAGAGGAAGACCAGCACTTCTGGAAAGAACAGCGGCTGCTCCCAAAGCTACGAGAAGCTCGTCCAGAAGAGTACGAGAAGTGGCTCGAAGGCCATCTTGCAAAGGGCTTCGACGACGCGGAGCGGGCTGACTGTAGCTTCGATGAATGTGAGTTCTACGTCGCAGAGGAGGACTTCATACTGCGACCGTTGAGCAGGGCGGAAGCCGTGCATATCCTCATACCGGAAGACGTCGAGTTCTGCGGTGGCGATATCGGCGCGAGCGATCTGTACTGCATGCGCACCTATCTTCACAAAGGGGACTGGGTGCCGGTCTTCCCGGGTATGGGATCCTACGAGGACTCGAGATAGCTCGCTACGGTCTGGAGCAGGTCCGAGGTTTCTGAAGTTGTGAGGTCATCTCCAGGCTCGACGTGCACCACGTGTTCTCTGAACGGAAGATACCGTTCCTGTATCGTGTTCCGCTGTGTATACGACACTTCCAGCACGTAGTCGCCATTCACAGATACCTCCGCCTGGGATCCAGACTCCGTTCCACGTAACTCATAGCAGAAATGGGTTCGTTCCTGGCCGCCTCGATCTTTTACCAGCGACTCCAGCACCTGCTGTGCCGCGTCGTGCATGATGTACCGCCGATGGGTCGGTCTCCCTCGATGGTCAAGCTCCGGATGTATCACCATCTCTAGTCCCTGCGGCTCCACATTCAGTTCCCGTAGTTCAAACACACTGTTCATGGATATCACCTGACACAAGCGTACAGCAGGACGCATAAATAGCTGTGTAGTCTGTAAAAAGACAACATTTAACAGTGCGTACTTTTTGACCAGTGATATGCGTGATGTGCTTGAATCGATCGGATTAGCGACCGGCGAGGCGGTGATCTATCTCGCCCTCCTACGACACGGCACGTCCAAAGTGTATGACCTTGCGGAACAGACCGGACGTCACCGCACAAATATCTATGACACACTCGAGAAACTGGAGGAGAAAGGTCTCGTATCTCACGTGACGAAGGAGAACGTGAAGCACTACACGGCAGCACCGCCTGAGCGACTCACGGAGTACCTGAAAGAGAAGGAGGAGCGAGTGGAGAGTATTATGCCCGCGTTACGCGAGGAGCACGATCGGGGTTCTGGCGATACCGATGTGCATGTCTTCCAAGGAAAGGAAGGATTGAAGACGATGCTCAACGACATCCTCCGCTGTGGCAAGGACTACGTAGTCTTCGAGGAAGCCGGCAAGATACACGACGTACTCCCGTACTATTACCCCACGTTCAACGAGGAACTTGAAGAACAAGGAATCCACGTGCGGGTCATCACACAGGACGCAAGCGCGATAGCCACACGTAGCGGTATGGAGATGCGCAGTCTGGAGTTCTTCGCGTATCCCGCCGCCACCGCGGTGTACGATGATCGCGTCGCAATCTTCGTCTGGGACAAACCCCACCACGCCATACAGATCCGGAGCGAAGACGTAGCGAACAGCTGGCGTGCGTTCTTCGAAACGTTGTGGGATGTCGCAGAAGCGGTGTAGGACGCCCGGGCTGGGATTTGAACCCAGATGCCCAGATACGGGCCCGGCTTGCTGGAAAACGGAGTTTTCGGCATCCCAAAAACCCGTTTTTGTGATTCCAGGCCGGTGCAATACCAGATTATGCGACCCGGGCTTACTACAAGGGAGACGTTCCCCGATTTATAATCTTACCGGCGTTCGTAGATATCGGCTTCCCAGAGATACGCGGAGTACGCGTGGCTTGTCACGTTCACATGGGCCAAGCGTTCCAGTGCAGATACTGAATCGAGTAACGATGGTCCTTCGTTCCTGAACTGGATAACTCTTCCACCGCTCCTCATCCGCTCCACGATAGTTTCCACGTCGCCGATATCGTCACACCGGTCCAGCACATTTGAAAGATACACGGAGTCAAAACTCTTCCGAGTGACGCGGGGTGGTAGGTCACGGATGTCGGTACGTTCCTGGTAGATGTTCTCGGGACGTACATGATCTTGTTTTGCGTTAAAATACGCTCGTCTAGGTCCGAGTATCTTCGGATATAGAACCTGCTCCGTCGGAGGTTCGAGGAACTCCACAAGATCTTCGTCATTCTCGTGATACTCCTCAAAGAGACTACGGTGATACTTTCCCACTCCGAACTGTTCTCGAGAGATATCCACAGCGATTACTTCTTCTGAAAACGTGGAGATAGCCAGCGGGACGTCACCGCTTCCGTGCACCGCTAACGCCTCCCCGGTAGCTCCGGTCCGGAGACCAGCATCGATGAGGGTCAGCGGTTCGTTGCATACGATATACGACGCTCCGGCGTACCGTTGCATCTGACCGTGAGACATGACAAAGTGAACTGACGATGACATTTATAAATGTTCAAAAGCCTAGTGAAGGTGGCCGGGAGCTGTCCCAAACGATGAAGACTAACAGTTCCCTATGGAGGTGGGTAGCATGCAAGTGACTAGTGTATTTGAGGACGGAGAGAACATCCCGCAGAAGTACACGTGTGATGGACAGGATATCAATCCGCGCATAACTGTCAAGGAGGTACCTGACAGGACGAGGAGTCTTGCACTCGTCATCGACGACCCGGATGCTCCAGGGCAAGTCTTTGATCACTGGGTCGTGTGGAACATCGCTCCTGAGACGCGTACGGTAGAAGAGGACAGCGTTCCCGGCACGCAGGGCATGAACGACTTCGGCAAACACGAGTACGGCGGGCCGTGCCCGCCCGACGGCGAGCACCGTTACCGGTTCAAGGTCTACGCGTTGAACACCAAGCTCGATCTATCGGAGAACACGACGAAAGATGAACTGCAACAAGCGATGCAGACACACATCATCGAGCAGGATACATTGATCGGAACGTACGACCGCTAGACCGCGTCTTCCTCCCACCCTTCCATGTAAATACTACTAGCGGAAACGTCGTTATCGATCAGTACGCTTTCGGTATCCACGACCATCTCCGGCACTCCACATATGTAAAAATCGGTGTCGGAGAAGGATGGCATCCGGTGCACGAGATGATCCTGGACGTGACCTTCGGGACCGGGCCATGACTCGTCCGACAAGCTGTACACCACTGTCAGATTGTCATGCTCCGCTCGTAGGTTCTCCAAGGTTTCCTGGAAGAACAAGTCATCTCTGGTCCGCTCTCCGTGGAAATACAACACTCGTCCCGACCCATGGTCGAGATAATCCTTGAGCATCGGTAGCATCGGCGTCGCGCCCGTGCCCGTGCTCACAAAGCACACATCGCGTTCGTAATCACGCACGTACAGGTTACCCTTCGGTGTGCTGACATCCACCGTGTCGCCTATAGCACGATGACACATCCACGTGCTCGCCGTGCCGTCCTCGTACTCTTTAATGGCGAGGCAGATCTTCTCCTTCCCCGGCAGGTTGGTCATCGTATACGGTCGCTGTACCTCGTCTGCCTGTTCAAACCGTATGACCGTATGCTGGCCAGGGCGGTACTCCAACGGTTCGTCGGTGTCGAGCGTGATGAGCTTGGTCTGCGGCGTCATCTGCCACGTGTGCGTGACCGTCGCTTCTTGAAACTCCATGCTCGATGAGATATCGATCAGATTTTAATGCTTTACGGGAGGAACTCACTGGTGTGCTTCCAGAACTCCTCTTGGTCGTAGATGCGGTTGTGGCCGGTGTCGAGGCGTTCGAACTGGTTCTCTTCAGACGGTAACTGGCGGTACAGCGCTGCTCCGCGTTCAAACGGCACCACGGTATCCTGCTCGGCATGGAGGATCAAGACAGGACCGGTGTACTCCTGGAGTAGTTCAACGTTATCAAAATCATCTTTGAGCAGCCAGGAGATCGGATAGACCGGATAGTTGCTCCTGGCCACGTGAGCGACGCTGTCGTACGGTGAGACAAGGATGAGCCCGTCGATCCCGCTACTGGCGTGGTACGCAGCGGGTGAGCTGCCGAGACTGGATCCTATAACGGTGACGGTGGAAAAGGACTGATCGTCGATCCATGCCGCTGCATCGGCTGCGTTCCGTAGCAGTCCCTGTTTGGTCGGAGTACCGTCGTGACCGCCGTAGCCATCATATTCGACGAAGAGGGTCGAATATCCCAGCTCGTTGAACCGATCGCTCAGCGACGCACGTTCACATGCGGAGCCAGCGTTCCCGTGGTAGAACACGACCAGGTCTTCAGAAACAGGGGTGTAGAACATCCGCGTACCGTTATGCACGACGCGTTCCGCGTCCGTGAACGCTGTGCAGTCGTGGAAGGACGTTCCGCTCGGGTGGTACATCATGGAACGTTGGAACGTGTAGAGGAACGCACCGAACGCAACGTATACGATAAGTATACTGATGAGCAGTTGGAGGAGGAACTCCCACGACATACCGTATCTCGAATAACTGATAGTATTAAGAGTTTTCTCCGAATACAAGAGGATTACCTGAACTCTTTCCTGGGATGAGCTTCCTCGATTCGCGTCCGTATGCGCTCCTCGATCCTCTTATGCCCTTGCTCGTTCGGATGGAAGCCGTCCTCCGTGATCAACGTATCGTTCATCGCTTCCATGGGTTGGTACATCTCGATGACGGTCACGTCGTGTTCCTCCGCCGTTTGTTTGATGATCCGGTTGTACACCGAGATCACTTCCTGGACCAACCCCCTTACACTGATCTGACCGAAGCCCAGGCGCTGCGCGATCCGGTTGACATCGTTCTCCACGTCCTCCGCGACGGGTAATCTGGACGCATCGGGTATGGTCATAACGAACACGTGAGCGTTCTCTACCTCGGAGAGTTTTTCCAGTAGTTGTTCATAATTGTTCCTGAATACGCTGGGTTCGAACAGCTTCTTGGCATCGTTTGCACCTACCCAGAGGAAGATCATCTTCTCCCCTGTACTTGAGTTGAACGTTTCCACTTGTCTGATCACATCGAACGTGGTCGCTCCGGAAACAGCGTAGTTGTCCAGGTCGGCATCGAGTCGCTCACTGTTGAGGTACGGCCACGTTTCATTGTCGGAGACTCCGAACCCCGCTGTGAGGCTGTCACCGAACGCTACCACCGAATCCACATCTACTTGTTCCTTCAGGACCTCGAGCGTCGAAGCAGACCCAGCTGTTCTTCCGCGTGCATCCGTCACTGCACAGGAAACGCTGTACCGCCCGATCCGCTGTAGAGATACTTCACACTGCTCTTGACACGAAGCAACAATACTATCGTTCTCTATATCCCAGTCGTATCGGTACGGCTCCGTTCCGCCGGACGCACTGCACTCTAATGTCGTCTTAAGCTCCAATTCTGCCGAGGTCACCTCGGAAGACAGCGATACATCCAACGGTTCAGCTTCCTGAGGTGCTTCTTCCACTTGCTGGACAACGCCGCACGCTGCGAGGAAGAGCAACAGCAAGACACAGTATCTCCGCATTACTATAGGCACGTGCATGAGAATAATAAAGCTATACCGCGGAAGGAGTCTGAAGCTAAAAGTGCAAACACAGCGTTCACGGTGAAATGCGTTACATGTCGATTTCGAGGTTTTTTCTCCACTTCTCAGGCTGTTCGGGGCAGTGACCGCCTTCTCAACTGCAACGTGTCTCAACCGTACGCCGCGGCCAGATTCTTCTGTCGCACATTAGCGTCACCGGGTATATTAAGGAATCCGTGTTTCGATTCCACACTTTCCACGGCATCTCCGCCGTACCGAATCACCGCGTTGATATCGCCCTTCGTCAGTGGACCACGACTCTTATCATAAAACTCCTCCGCCTCGTTCTCAGGTATGGATTCCAGCCCGCTCTGAGTGATGGACCCCTCGTACCGTGTAGCAGAGTTTTGGACGGGAACGCCGTTGATATCGACCAGAGTCGATCCTTCACCGGTATCCGTCTTGGGGAAGATATCAAAGGTTACCTTGTGGCCTATTTTCTTCGGTAAGTAATGCTGCAGAGCGTCTGGCTCACCTGTCAAATCGGTAATCTTCAGTTCGATCCGACGCTGTACCCACTGGCCGAATCCTGCAGTGTAGAGTCCGCAGGTATCACCGGAGACATCGCTGTATTCCACTTCCGATATCCCGTCCATGCCAGATTCGAGATCCACTTCCATCGCGTCGAAGCCCTCTTCCGGCACGCACGGCGCCAGGTAGGAAACGACGATATCCTCCAACGGGGGACAGTCCTCCGATTTAGACTTGTGCTCCGGCAACGGCTCGGCAAGATCACATCCCATAAACGCAGCGGCTGCTGCAACGGCAGATCCAGAACCAAGCTTTTTCAAAGCACTTCTTCGCGTGTCTGTCATCATATCCCTCCAACTTTCAATCCGATAGTTCCATCGACGTGGCGACGCATCGTATTCTCAAGCTCCGTATACCCTGCCTCGAGACTCGCGAACGGCGAGACCGGGTAATCCAGTGAAACCGAGACCTCGCCCCGCAGCTGTTTACCAGGTTGTTCCAGAGCTGCATCGTACGAAGCCGACGCCTCTACTGAGAACACACCGACATCCTCGTAGAACGCTGCCCTGCCACCGAGCGTGAGCGAGTGATAATTCTCATCTCCTGAACTGATGTGCAGCACGCCCGGACCCACCGCGGCCGCAATGTGCTCGGTGTTCGCTCCCAGTTCAAGACGTCCCGCGTCGATCGAGTGAATGACCTCCTCCAGTCCCACCATTGACCGTTCTCCCGATGCACCCACAGCAAAAGCGTCTACAGCACCGAACAACGCGTCTCCCGAAACACGGTACGACCACCCCTCATCGGTTTCGACGCAGTTGCAACGCTCCACTCTGCTGTCTCGCTTCCATAGTGTAACACTGCTCCCAAGATTCATATCCTCGCTGCGGTATCGCGCGGAGAGACGCGCACCAAGGCCTTCCGAGGAAAAAGTATCTGTATCCTCAAGGCCTTCATACCCGTTCG
>CAYWOP010000027.1:0-9246 GCA_964459935.1 uncultured Methanosarcinales archaeon
GGTCCGAGCGGTTCCGCCCGTCCCGCGCGTTCGTAGAACTCGGCGAGGCGGGTGGCGAGGTACGCCGGGTAGCCCTCTTCACCGGGCATCTCTTCCAACCGGCTGCTGATCTCACGCATGGCCTCCGCCCAGCGACTGGTGGAGTCGGCCATCATCGCCACGTCATATCCTTGATCGCGGTAGTATTCCGCTACCGTTATCCCTGTATAGATGCTCGCTTCGCGCGCCGCGACGGGCATGTTCGATGTGTTCGCGATGAGTACCGTCCTGTTCATCAACGGGTTGCCCGTTCGTGGATCTTCCAGTTCCGGGAAGTCCGAGAGGACTTCGGTCATCTCGTTCCCGCGCTCGCCGCAGCCGACGTAGACGATGATGTCAGCGTCGCACCATTTCGCCAGTTGTTGCTGTGTGACGGTCTTCCCCGCGCCGAACGGTCCGGGGATCGCTCCCGCGCCGCCTTTGGCGATGGGGAAGAGCGCGTCGAGGACCCGTTGTCCTGTGATGAGCGGAATCTCCGGTGTGAGTTTCTCCTGGACTGGTCGTGCTTCGCGCACCGGCCATTCCTGCTTCATACTCAGTTCTTCACCGTTCTCCAGCGTGGCGACCGTCTCATCCACAGTATATGAACCGCTCTCTATCTCGTCGATCGTGACCTCGTCCATGCCGGGCGGGACGAGTATCTTGTGATGGTTCCCTTCCGTTTCCTCGACCGTACCGATGACATCGCCCGCTTCGACCGTGTCGCCCGAGTCGACCGTGGGTGTGAACTCCCACTCCGTGTCCGGGTCGAGGGCTTCCGCCCGGGCTCCACGGGTGATGAAGTCTCCTTGTTGTTCGCGAAGGCTCTGCAGCGGTCGTTGGATACCGTCGTAGATACTGGTCAAAAGGCCCGGTCCGAGGTCGACCGTGAGGGGTTCGCCCGTGTTCTTCACTGGCTCGCCAGGTTCGAGCCCCGCAGTTCCTTCGTATACCTGTATCGTTACCTTGTCGTCCTCTATCTCGATGACCTCGCCCATGAGCTCCTCTTCGCCCACGTAGACGACGTCGTACATCTTTGCATCGAGGTCGTCCGCTATGACGACCGGTCCTGCTATCCTGTACAGTGTTCCTTTATTCATCAGCATCACCTTGTTGCCATAAATCGACTCCTATCGCTCGTTGTATCTTGCTGCGCAGCCCGGACCGTTCCTCGCCGAGCTTGACGAAGACCGGGTCGACGCTGTCGTTCACCTCGTCCTGCATGCGTTGCGGCAGGGATTGTATGAGTTCGTCTTTCACGACGACGATCCCGATCTCGTCGTGACCGAGCAGTTCTCGTACCGTATCCTCTGGAGTGTCTTCAATATTAAAAGTGTTTCTCACGCCGGCGAGGCGGAAGCCAACGAGGAAGTCCTCGTCACCGGCTACCGCGACTTCCTTCATACGATCAACTCCTCCTTGATGAACTCATCGGATACGCCGAGGCGTTTCCCCTTGACGAGCGCGCGGAGATTACGTATTTCTAACTCCTTCGCGAACATGTATCCCAGGATCACGTTGACGGAGAGGATGTCCTGGTGGAGGAACAGGACGGACTTGCGGAGGAGATACCGCTGGAGCTCGCGCTCTATCGGTATCAGACTGTCCTCGTACTCGTCCGGGACGGCGTCGGCGAACTTCGTTTCGCGCAAGCCGTCCAGTATCTCCTCGAGCGATCGCCCAAGGAGGTCGTCGGTCATGCCCTCACCGGGGATGAGTAGCTCCTTTATCGTGGATTCATCCATGCCTTCTTTGGTGAGCCGGAGCACGGTGAGCACGTTGGTCACCAGAATCTCTTCCTTCACGAAGTCCTCGAACCGCTCAGCACCGCGAACGCCTTCGCACGTATCGAGCAGGTTCAGGTAGTAGTTCCGCTCCATACGGTTCTCGACGACCGAGATATCACCCGCCCCAGAGACGATGTCCAGCTCTTCCAAGCGTTCCAGCGCCTCCGCTACCGTGTCCGCGTCGAGCACGTCCTCATAGAATGCTCTGGACCGCGACCCGATGTCGAAGATCAGGTCCCTGGCTTTTTCTCGCTGGTCCGTCTTCACACCGCGGAGCACGGTCTTCGCGTTCTCCACGTCGAACCGTTCCAGGTAGGCATCGACGATTATAGAGAGATTGCCCTGCATGATACGTTTGAGCTTGGTGAAGCTCCTGTTGAGATTGTTCATCAGGGCGCGTTCGATGAGCTCGGTGCTGTCGTGCACCGCGCCCAACGCGTTGATCTCCTCCTTGAAGTGCCTCTCCTGGAGGTACTTGGTTATCTCGGGCACGCTCATCTTCATCAGCTTCGCATAGTCCCCCTCTTTGAGGAGCTTGCTCCGCATCACGTTCGCCCGTACGTACGTGTACGGGTGGAAGCCTATCTTCATCGGAACAGCGTGTCCGCGATCTCCTGCACCGTGTCGTCGCGTACCTCGCGCATCAGTGTCTCGTAGGAGAGGTCGATGCTCGTCTCCCCGTTACTGTCGTAGCAGATCACCCCGCCCTTGATATCCACGGTTTCAGTAGGATAGTCGATATCGTCTTCGTTGCGGGGTGCGCACGCTACCCGGCCGATGTCGATCTCGTCCTCGGCCTGTTCGATCAGCGATTCTACGAGGTCCGCGTCGTCCTCTGCGAGGCGGTCCAGCGCTTCTTCAACAACGGTGTCGATTTCGTCCTTTTTCGCCCGGAGCACGCGCTTGCGCGCTTCGAGCTTGGCCGTCGATTCAGCTTTGCGACGGAGCTGTTCGATACGTTCCTCCGTCTCCTCTTCCTTGCGCTCGCGGTACGCGTCGACCTCCTCTTCCGCGTCGTCGAGGAGGGTTTGCTTTCGTTGCTCAGCTTCGTCAAGCAGTTCCTGACGGCGTTGCTCGAGCTCGTCCTCCAGGCCCTGCTTGACCTCTTCTAACCCCATTATGCCATGCCGATGACCAGGATGGCGATCACGAGGCCGAAGATCACGATGGTCTCCGGGATGACGAGGAACACGAGTGCTTTACCGAAGAGATCCTCGTTCTCCGCAAGCGCTCCCATCGCCGCCGTGCCGATCTTTGACTCGGCCCATGCGGACGCGAGTGCGCTCACGCCTATTGCCGTTGCAGCAGCCAGTGCTATCAATCCGTTTTCCAATGCCATTGTTATCTACCTCCGAATGCTTTGAAGGGCTTGCCACCCCCTTCGAAAAACTTTGTAAAGAACTCCACGTAGTGGAGACGAAGTGAATGTAACGTGGGCCCGAGTATGCCCAGGCAGACGTTGATGCTGTGACCGAGTAGGAAGATGAGTATCGCGCCGAGGAATCCGATCACTCCGTTCGATGCGAGGCTCGTTGCGGAGTCGTTGACGACGACAGCAAGTCCCGCGCTGGCGAGGCCGATGGCCATGAGTCGTGCGTAGCTCAGCGTGTTGCTCAGTAATGACGGGATCTCGACGACGCCCTGGATACCTTCTCCTTGGTAGATGATGAACGCTGCGACGAGCGCGGTCGCGAGGCCAAAGCCGTAGTGCAGCCCCTGCAGGTATGAGAGTGCGAACAGCCCGGCGGCGATCTCCATCACGAACCACCCTCCCTTCTCCAGGAACGCTGCCCACAGTCCATGTCGATTGTACTCATTGGCGAAGCCGAGGATGAATCCTAGGTTGACGTGGAGCAGTCCGAAAGCTATGGACACGTAGAGCAGTTCGATCTTGCTGTGCAGCCTGTGCATGATGTACGGGAGGTGGAAGCCGAAGATCTCTTCGAAGCCGAAGATCTCACCGAACGCAGCTCCGAAGATGATGGTCCAGACGGCGCTGTACGCGAGGATGTCGAAGAATTCGAAATCGTAGTAGCGTTTCCCGATGAGTGCGATGCCGAGGACGACGGCGCCGTAGCCGATGTCGCCGAGCATGAAGCCGAACAGTATCGGGAACGTAATCGCGGTGATGAGCGTCGGGTCGATCTCGTCGTATCTTGGAAGGTTGAACAGTCGCATGAAGAACTCGAACGGTGTCGCGGCCGATGGGTTCGCGAACTTCACCGGAGCGTCGTCCGCGTCGGAGAGCTCAACGTATATCTCTCCGTCCGTCACGCGTTCCAGTTCCTCCCGCAGCTCGTCCGCGTCGGCGTCGGGCGCGTATCCTGTAATGTAGAAGGTGTGGTCTGACACGGTGAAGCTCAGCGGGGCTTCAGCGCGTTCCGATGCGTTCTTCAACGCTGCCGTGCAGTCGATCACCGCTTGTCGCTTGTTCGCCTCGAACGTGTGTATTTCTTGCACGGTCTCGTCGAGTTCGCGACGCACGGCTTCCCCGTCGTCCGGTGCGACAGGGGTGAAATCAAGACGGTCGAGTGCGTCTCGCATCTCCTCCGCGTGGTCGGTATCGACGAAGAGGACGATTGCGTCTTCGTGTGTGACGTAGTCATAACGCGTCGTGACCTCTTCCAGGAGTGCATCGTCCATCCGGGAAACCGTGCCGGTGAACGCGGTGAGCGCTTCTGTCTCAGGTATCTCGGAGATTCCTATCTCATCGAGAGCGGCCCGGACGTTCTCTGCAGCGTCCGCGGTGCGTTGGCGTTGTTCGAGTTCCTCGCGTCGGTTTTGGAGCTCGCTGTATTCCGTCTGTATCTCTTGTATCTTTGCTATCGCTTCGTCCGTTTCAAGATCGCGTTTGACTTCACCGTCTATGTCCCAGTTGGCCTTGAGCGACTTTGCCGTGACGAGGGCTTCGTCGACGTCTTCCGCCTCTGGCAGTGGTGAGCCGATCTCGAGTTCTGTCGGGTCAACCTCTTCGATGTGGTAGACGCCGAGTTCGTGGAGGCGGTCGATGACCGTGTGCATCTCGGCTTTCGAACCGAGTACTCCGACTTGCTTCATGCGTTCCGTGTACATCGTTCTTTGAATCTCTCGACGAGGAGCGTGACCGCGTCGTCCCTGTTGGCATCCGCAGCGTCACGGAGCTCGTCTATCTCATCGTCAGAGTCCTGCTCAATATCATCTCTGATCTCATCTGCGTCGTCCCGCGCTTCGTCGAGGCGTTCCCGCATCTCTTCGTCCACGCGCTGTTTACCTTCGTTTCTCGTCTCCGTTGCTTCTTTGCGCGCCTGGTCGATGATTTCCTCTTTCTCCTCGCGCGCTCGAGCAAGCTCGTCGTCCATCCGTTGTTCGATGTCCTGAATCTCTTCGAGAAGTGCTTGTTTCATTCGCTATTCCGGGGAAACAACCCTCCATTTTTAATTCTTTAGGTTTCCGACCTAGCAAAGCTTTTTATAAAACCCGTGCGGGTACTCCTGTATGGCCGAGGACCTGGACGCATTCAAAGGAGTGTTCGTTCCTACGTCGCTCACGATACTCGGCGTCATCCTCTTCCTACGACTGGGGTATATCGTCGGCTCCGCCGGCATCATCGGCACGGTACTGATAATACTCTTGGCCATGTCTGTTACGGTGAGCACCGGACTGTCCCTGAGCTCGATCATCACCGATATCAAGGTGGGAGCGGGCGGGGCGTACAGCATCATATCGAAAACACTCGGACTCGAAGTCGGGGGAAGCGTCGGGATACCGCTGTATCTTGCGCAGACGCTCTCCGTCACGCTCTACATCTTCGGCTTCACCGAGGCGTGGCAGTATGTCTTCCCCGGTCATCCACGCGTCTTCGTCCTGCTCGGCGTCTTCTTTCTGGTCAGTTCCCTCGCGGTGTTCAGCACAGACTGGGCGATGAAGACGCAGGTCTTCGTCTTCGCCTTGATCATCGCCAGCCTGCTCAGCGTCTTCGCTGGTGGGCAGTGGTGGAGCCAGCCGTTGCAGGTCCCGTTCAACCCCACGTTCGGCAGCGATTTCTGGTCGCTCTTCGCGCTGTTCTTCCCAGCCGTCACCGGATTGATGGCAGGTGTTGGGATGAGCGGTGAGCTCTCCCATCCCAAGGACCAGATCCCAAAAGGAGTACTATCAGCAGTGGGCTTCACCGCGGTCGTCTACCTGGCCATGGTGTTCTGGTTCGGGCACAGCGCTGGTCCGGAAGCGCTCACGGAGAACACGCTCATCATCGTGGACCTGGCCGCGTTCCGCTCCGTCGTCATCGCCGGCATCCTCGCCGCGACGTTCTCCAGCGCTCTCACGACACTCGTCGCAGCGCCACGCATCCTCCAAGCGCTCGGGTCAAACTCTGTCCTGCCCTGGAGCGACTTCTTCGCAGAAAAGCATAAGGGCGAGCCGCGGAACGCAGTGGGCGTGACGATCGGTATCGTCGCCCTCACGTTGCTCTTCAAGAACCTGAACAGCGTGGCGCCCGCCCTGACAATGTTCTTCCTCCTCACCTACGGCATGATCAACCTCGTCGTGTACATCGAGCAGAGCCTCGGACTGGTCAGCTTCCGACCCACCCTGTCCATACCGAAGTACATCCCGCTCTACGGAGCGGTGAGCAGCATCGTCTTCATGGTCTACATCAACGTCATCGCGGGACTGGTCGCTCTGGGCTTCCTCTTCTTCACCTACTCATTGCTCGTCCGCCGGCGGCTCGAGCCCAAGCACGGTGACGTGCGATCAGGACTGTTCATGGCCTTGGCCGAGTGGGCGGCGAAGCAGGTGATCCAGTTGCCCGAGTCCACGGAGCATATCTGGAAACCGAACATCCTCCTACCCGCGACCGATACCGAGACGTTACTCGGGAGCTACCCGCTTATCAAGTCCATCGTCTATCCGAACGGGACGTTGAGCGTGTTGGGCATGCGGGTCGAGGAGGATGAACACGCGCTCCTGGATGATTTAGAACAGAAGGAGCAGGAGTACGAGCTGTCGATGCTCCCCAACCTCGTGGACAAGTTCGGCAAGGACGGTATCTTCACGAACTACAGCGAGGTAAACGCGACCGATTACGTGCAGGGCTTGTGCGTGTCGACGCAGGCGATCGAGGGACAGTTCTTCCATCCGAACACGCTCTTCGTTCCGGCCGGGCCGGAACAGTTCTCCGACGATGAGGTGGAACGCGTTGTGAAGACGGCTACGAAGGAACGGTCCGGGCTCATCTGGTACGCGAAGCACAGGAACATCGGTCTGGGCTCCGAGGACGAGATACACGTGTGGATACCGGATGAGATCGTGGAGTACGAGGACCTGTACTCGGAACGACCGTTCGACCTCGCACTGCTCATCGCGTACCGTCTCCAACGGAACTGGTCCGGCACGCTCTACCTCCGCGTCTGTACGAGCGAGGAGGACCGGGAGAGTGCGCGGTACTTCTTGAAGAAGCTGCTCTACGAGGCACGGTTCTCCGGTGACGTGAGGACGAGTACCAAGTCGTATGAAGACGCGTTGCACGCGTCGCCGAAGGGTGACGTGCATATCGTGCCGTTCCGGGACACTGAGGAGTTGCGGGAGACCGCGGAGCTCACGGAGGACGTGGAGCGTACGTTCCTCTTCGTGATGGACAGCGGGAAAGAAGACGTCTTAGCGTAGTCAGTACTCTAGCTCTTCTCCATCCGCGGTGATCGTCGGGTCGTCCAGCACGACGTCCTGGTGCACGTCCGCCTCGTTCTCCCCGCCGAAGCTCGTGTTCAGCCCGAACGCGACGTGACACGTACCGTACATCTTTTCGTCGTGGAGCGTGTTCCCCATCGGTTCTGTGTGAGCCTTGTTCGTTCCGATGCCGAGCTCGGCGATGACCAAGCCGTTCTCACCACCTTCTCTCAAGACATCAACGTACGGTTGCGCACCCTCGGTCCACTCCGTTATCTTCCCGTGCTCCACGCGGATGCGGGCGTGGTCATCCGTGCGGATGTCATGCCAGACGTCGATGACGATGGTACCGTCTGCGCCGTTCTCGAGCGGCGCGGTGAATATCTCACCGGTCGGGAGGTTCCCCACCCCACCCGGCTCCACCTTCGCCGTGCTGCGATGCCACGGACGGTCCGGGTCCAGTTCCAGTGTGAGATCGGTGCCGCTTGGCGTCGCTATATGTATCTCTTGCGCCTCCCTGACCTGGTCGAGAAGGGGGTCTTCTCGTGCGACGATATCATCCATGTCCGCTTCGCGTATCTTGCGGAAGATCTCCGGGGTGATGCTGGGGAGCGTGATGAACCGTTTCCCCTCTTGTCGCAGCTTGGTCGTTTCGGGACTGTGCGTGATACTCTTCTTCGTCGGAGCTACGACGGCATCGCATTCTTGGAGCGTGTCGTACGCTTCGGGTATGGGGCCGCTGTTGGCCCTGTCAGCAGGTATACGGATGATGCGATGATCATAGTCATTCAGAACGGAGCGAAAGGCCTGCGTCACGGGTGATTCATGGTCGAGGACGAGTCCGACGACGTCGTCTCGGACTCGCAAGAACTCGTCGATGACCTGTTTCGCAGTGGCCTCGGGGTCATTCATTCTCGACGCGTGGTGCGAGGATGAAGGCGAGTTGGAGCTTGTTCTTCTGCAGGTATTCGAGTCGCATCGGGTAGTCGGTGCTGAACTTGAGCGTGGCGTCGTCGCTGACCTTGCTCCCGTTGATCATCTTCTTCAGGTACTCGATGCTGTACTTCGCCTGTTGCGTGCCGGACACGTCGATCTTCGTGTCATCACTGGCGGGGATCTCCAGGTTCGCTTTGCTGAGGTCGCCCGCTGCGGCGATGGTGAACGTGTCGTCCTCCGCGGTGAACGTGACGCTCTCCGCGACGATATCCGCGTCCTCAACGCCCTGGTCGAGCACGGAGGAACTGCATTCGATCGTGGCGTCGAAGTCCAGATCCGGGATATCATTTTCTTCATCCTCCATGTTGAGCAAGGGGAGGTGGAACGTGCGCGTCGCGTTCCCTTTCATTGTTACTTTGAGCTTTTCCTCTTCTAACTCGAGGGTGATCGTGTCGGAACTGCTGCAGCGTTTCAGCACCTGTTCCAGATCGTTGAGATTGAGACCGAGCGTTTCCCCGCCGTCCACGTCGTATTCCACGAAGGAGCTGCTCAGGAGTTTGAACATGACCATCGCCACGTTGGCCGGGTCCATCGCGGTCAGCTCGAGGGCGTTGCTGTTCACCTCGAACGTGGCCTCGGTGACCAGGTCGGAGATGATGGAGATCGGGTCTTTGAGGAGTTTGGGCTCTGCGAGTACGAGTTTCATACAGGTGCGGAAGAGCGAATTTTCTTTAAATGTCTTGTGGTACCCGTTCTGAATACGGTCCGGACTACGCTAACCGCAGGCGCTCCCCATTCGCGAGCAGGTGCACGTTCTCCTCGTCATAGCCGAGCAGCTCGAAAAACTCGCTCAGCTCTGTCTCCA
>CAYWOP010000028.1:0-8878 GCA_964459935.1 uncultured Methanosarcinales archaeon
GGACAGGCGATGCGGATGGTGACGCCGCGCTCCTTCAGGTCTTCAAGGACGGGCTTGAACCCTTCCACCTTCCGGATGAACCCGTCGGACGTGGTCATGATCGTCACGGTGTCCTGCGCGTCCTTCAACGCCATCTCGATATGGTTATACAGGTTGTGACGTCCCTTGAGCGACCCTGTCTTGTCCGTCGGGTCGACCATCTCCACGCCCTGCTCGTGCAGTTTGCGGAGCTCGTCCACGACCGGGGTGTCCTTGAGGTTCTCCAGCTGTTCCACGTTCTCTTCCGCTTCCTTCTGGATGTTCTTCTTCACCCGGTCCACGACTTCCTCAGGCGGGACGGCGATGTACTTGATAGGTTTACCGATCTTCTTCACGACGAACCCTTTCTTCTCCAAGGATTCGAGCACGTCGTATGAACGTGATCGTGGAACGTTGGCAATGTCGGAGAGCTCTCCAGCGGTCGAAACGCCGCGGGAAAGTAGCGCTGTCCAGATCTTGACCTCGTACAAGTTTAAGTCGAAGTGGCGTCGCAGTTTGCTCAAAAACTCGTCTTTCACAATCATTGTGTTCCCCCTTGTGGGCACTCACCCCTTTTTTGTGCAACGAAGTCGTTGTCCGCTGTTACACTTCTAGAATAGTAGCAGAATTAATCGTTTATAAAGTTTCCGCTTTGTGCGATGTAAAACTTCTCGTTCGGCACGGAAAACGTTGCAAAATCGGTCCATAACTCCTCGAACCACGCTCGCCTCGCATCCGGTATCTCGTTCCCGCCCAGGCTCTGCCTCGCAAAGGACACCACGAAGTAGTCAGCGGGGATGACATCGAACAGGACCCGGGAGTAGTCGCGTTCCAGGCTCTCCACCGAGTCCAAGGTCTTGAACATGAAGCACACGTCCGTCTCGGGCAGTCGTTCGGGATCGAACGATAACAGATCGAGCACGAACGCGTCTCCCTCGATGCCGCGGAGGTCGAAATAAGCGTTGATGTGGTCACAGAGCTCCGGGCTGATATCGCACGCGTGATATTCTGGCTCGCCGGGAATGAACGGATACGAGAACGGGTTCAGACCACACGCCACATCCAGGACGGAGTCGAACGGTCCCGTCCTCTCCACGATCTCCTCATACACTTGCTCATAGAACGGAAGGCGTTCCTTGGCCGAGCGATGCTTGCTCAACATCGCCATGTGGTTCGCGAGGGACTGGTCCTCCTCCAGGTCCTCCATCGCCGATTCCATATCCTCATCCAGGATGAACATGCCGAACACTTCACGCAGCGTCTTCCGCACGCTCTTCAACATGTCCTCATACTCCTGCGTCCGCGTGAACTGGTCCACATCGCGGCACTGCTCATACTTCTCCACGAACTCCTCGTGCCCTTCGATGTAGTCCAGCAAGCGGTGTTCGACGAACGTATCATCGAGGCCGCGGAGCTCGGGCTTGTCCTTGACGAGCTCAACCAACTTTGCTATATCCATCTTGTTCAGTACGCTGTGGGACGAACGGTACATTTTTAAAAATGAAGGGCGAACGTGATGTATGGCTGAGTTTGAGGATGTCAAGCCGTGGCTCTCGGGTGGCGCACTGGGCCATCTCTTCCAAAAAGCGGGGAACACGCTTTACAGTTCTGTCTTGCAAGCCGTAACACGTAAAACTAACACTGTCACATTGTCTCAGACCAAGCGGATCGTACGCGGCATTGACCGGGTTCGGGAGATACGTCTTCACTACTACAACGAGCTCGATTCCAAGATTCCGGGCTATACACCCGAGCGCATAGATCAAGTTACGAAGCAATCCGTTCCTCGGTCTTCCGCTCTTTCGATGATAGAGATGTTCGAGAGTTCGTCATCCGGGTGTGACCAGTATGAAGGAAAGATGCGTGAGACCGTGCTCGGGACGGAGATCTGGTTCGAGCCAGCATCGCAGTATGACGCGTCGGAGTTGCGCATTCAGTTATAATCCTACGTTGAAGAGGTATAATGGAGGACTTTTATCTGAGTTTCCCAAAACGGTTCGGGACGCTCTTCGATATAGAATAACTGCAAGCTGGTTTGTTACTGCCGTGGCTCGTTCTCATAGACGTTCGTAAGATAGGACTCAATGGTGTCCTCGTCCTCTATATGTTCTTCATCTAACTGAAAGATTCCTGCCCGTGAGCCCTGTACTTCAGGCTCCACCCCGGTTAGGTAGGGCCGCAGCTCTTGCTCCAGGGTTACGTCGGGTTCCAGTACGGCAAGGGTCTCTCCTTGACGGGTCCCCCCTGCGCCTCGTAGCCGCATTTTCGCGTCGTTTGTCAGTTCTCCGTTTTCTCTTCGGAGTTTCACGGACTTATAGTCAGCCCCGATATGATTTGCAAACTGTTTGATAGTATCCTCATAGGGAGGATCGGTCTTGTGGATGAGTGCCACAATATCAACATTGTAGTTCATTTCGTTCATATTAAGTAACAACAGGTCGAGCTTTATTAATATATGGTTTCACGCTTCCCACCGCAACGTGCCCGCGACCCCGCCGAGATTGTCCACTTCTGTCCGTACTTCCTCATCGCTCACTATGTGCACCTCGCCGTCCATCTCCTCGACCTGTTGCATCAGGTCGGACACGCGGTCGCGGTCGTTCCGCAGGAACTCCTCGGAGACGAGCAAGAGCTCCACCGCGCCGATCTGCGCTTTCTCCTCCGCGTCATCGATACCATAACACGCCCGGTCCTTCGCTATCGCCTCCTTGATTTCACCGAGCAACCCTTGCTCTCGTCGCGTCCTGTCCTCCTCCAAGACGTGCTCGAGCTCCGGCCTGTTCACCACTTCGTGCAAGCCGCGCTCCACGTTCGAACACGTCGCCTGTGTGGTAATATTTTTGACTTGGTCGGAGAGGTGGGGCATCACGTATTCCTTCCAGAAACTCGGCGATGCCAGCACGACGTGACGCGGATCGAGACGCTCCACATATTCCTCGATGCGCCCGGCGACTTCCTCGTAGAAATTCCCCTGTGCCTGGTCCTCCACGCGCTTCTTCGCCACCGACCCGGAAAGCGTGGACAGCTCCTCCACACCGCGGCTTGTCAGCTGACCAAACACCGCTTCCTCCCGGTTATGACAGACGATGAGCACGTCACGTCCCGTAGCGGCTTTCGCCTCGTCCAGGTGCTTCAGATCAAGGGGAGACCACCACTCCTTGTGCAACTCGATCACCGTACCCTCGTCCACGTTGAACGTGTGGTACGAACCTTTCGGCACGTCCTCCTCCTCGGCGACGGTCTGCCCCTTCACTCGGAGCACCGTGGAGGATTCATGAAATTCAACGTCCTCCACCTCCACTTCTAAGAAAACGTTCTTCCGCTCCGTCCGTTGCTTGCGATCACCACCCTTGCCCAGCTTGATCTTCCGCATCGTCTTCCCACGGACGATATCACCCGCTTCCACGAGCTTCTGCAAGTACCACAGGTCGTCGGCATGCTCCACCTTCACCTTCACATCGCCCTGATTGATGTCCTTATGCAGGATGCGCATACCCGCTTTTCGGTGCGCTGCAGTTAAGAAGTTTTCCCACCTTCATATATGCTCCAGAGGGCAAGCAGAACCCTTAAAAGCAGCTCCGTGCTCCAGAAGAGTATGCTCCACGTCGCGACGTCCAATGATGAGAAGTTCCGCGAGATACAGAACTACATCCCAGAAGCAGAACAGCTCGACATCGACACAAACGAGATCCAGGATACAGACCACGACGCGGTCGTGAGAGACAAGGCGCGACAAGCGGCCGAACACGAAACACAGGTGATGGTGGAGGACACAGCGCTCCACCTCTCCTGCCTGAACGGCCTCCCCGGCCCGTTCATCAAATGGTTCCTCAAACGCCTCGGCACAGAGGGGATCTACAGGCTCTGCCAGGATGCATCGGAATACGAAGCGCGAGCAGTGACGAAGATCGCGTATCACGACGGAACCGATGTGAAGATATTCACGGGCGAACGAAAGGGAAGGATCGTCGAACCGCGCGGCGACGGCTTCGGCTGGGACCCACTGTTTGAGCCCGATGGGTATGACGCAACGTACGCTGAGATGGGCGAGGAGAAACACGAGACAAGCCATCGCACACGAGCATTACGCGCGTTCACCGACTGGTACGAGACACGACATTAACTTTAAATAGACTGGACCGCCTTGACCGTAGCTATGAAGAAAGGACAGAACGGGAACGGCGCCGTCGCCGTCGTCTTCTCCCTCGCCATCCTCATCCTCCTCTACCTCATCCTCCTCCCAGCCACGCATCGGGAACAGTTACTCGGCGGTTCAGGCCCCGGCGGGGGCCCTCCGGGCGAAGGACCATCAGACCAGAGCGTCGTCCTCCTCTCACAGAACGTCGGCCGCATCCAACCACCCGGGCCGGACACGGTCCAGCACGAGATTCCGAGCTTTACGGTCTTCACCGAGGAGAACGCGGAGGAGATCAAACGTCGACCCTCCCTCCGCACGCAGAACAGCGTCTTCACCACACGCACCGCCACCATGACCTTCCGCTACACGGAGTCCATGGATGACCTCAAGCTCAGCTTCAACGCCAAGAAAGCGGGCGGGCGCCTCATCATACTCCTGAACGGAGACGAAATTTTTAATTCAGAGATCGACAACCCCACACCACCGCCGATCGAACTACCGGAAGCCGCTCTCGCACCCGAGAACAACCTCACTTTCGGGACGAGTGGCCCGGGAGCAGCGTTCTGGCGCGTGAACAAGCACGAACTTACAAACGTCCTCGTGAGCGGGCAAGTGACCGACCGGAGCGGTTCACGTGCCACGCAGCATTTCAGCATCCCGCAACCGGAGTACGAGGCGATGAACGGAGCAGAGCTCTCCTTCCTCCCCAGCTGTGAAGCCCAACAGACCGGCAGGCTCGTGGTCCGGATGAACGGGAACGAGGTCCTCAACGGCTACGCGGACTGCGGCGTTCCCAACACGGTCGAGATCGCCGAGGAACACCTCAAGACAGGCGACAACACGCTAACATTCAGAAGCGACGAAGGACAGTACATCATCGACAACGCGAAAGTCACGACGAACGTCGACGGCTCCAGCATCCCCGTCTTCTACTTCAACCTTCCCCGACGCGTCTACGACCGCGTCTACGTCAACGATGCACAGGTTCATGTCAGACTCCGCTTCCCCACTGCACGGGCACCGAAGTCCGGCGTGCTCAACATCAACGGCTTCAAGAACACGTTCCAGACCAAGGGGAACAGCTACCGCACACAGGTCAATCCGGACTTCCTCATGCCCGGCCCGAACAGCGTGATGATCAAACCACAAGGCCGACCGCTCGACCTGACCGAGTTACGCGTAGAACTGCGGTGACGGACTGACTCTATGGAAGACGAAGACCTCCCAGACGACATCGAAGAAAAAGCTGAAGAGCTTGAAGAGCGTGCCGAAGAGTTGGAAGAGACTGCAGAGGAGAAGGAAGACACCGTTGAAGAGCATCAAGAAGAGGCGGAGCAGCACGCTAAACGCCGCTCGCGAGCTGAAACAGGTGCCAAAGCTGCAAGCATGATACCGGAAGCAGGGCCTGTCGCTGGTGCGGTCGCCGAGCAGAAAGCGCAACAGGAACAGAGTAAAGAGCAACAGGAGCGTCGGAAGGCCGAGCAAGCCGAAAAAGAGGTGGAAGAAGCAAAGAAAAGGGCCGAGGAGGAACGACGCAAAGCCGAAAGACTACGGAAAGAGCTAAAGAATCGCTCCGAGAAGAACGGTGGTTCCGGAGGTAACTCCGGCGGTACTTCAGGCGGTGGGTTTCCACGCTCTCTCTGGAGACTTATCTTCTTCATCGTACTCGTATTTCACAGCGGCGTTGACGCGTTTGTGTTCCAATATGACACCGCCCCGGTCTTCATCGCGGTACGCGTGCTCGTCTACTTGCTCGCAGCTACGATACTCTATCTCTACGGTGTCGCTGAAGGATACACTCCAGACTTCGTCTGGATCATCGCCTTCGCAGAGATCCTCGGCCCGTTCCTCCTCGTCCTGCTCAACCGCCTCGGCACATACCTCCCATTGATGCCAGGGCTACAAGAACTCAAATGGTTATACGTCATCACCCCCATATTCGCACTTTTCATGTCCGCCGTGCGCGGACGGAAACTCCTCGTCTTCTGGGTCGGCGCACTCATCGTCATCACCATCGTGTACGGAGTCGACCTCGTGCTCCTCAGCGGACGTTTACCCACGATAGATGCGGACCTCAATATCATCGACGCTTTCTGGACAGTGACCATGGCGATATGGAACAGCTTCACCACCCTCTTCGGCGATATAGAACAGGGGGTGCAGGAACAACTGCAACGTGCCACCGGTGGGTATTACAAAGGAGTGGTAGAGGACCAACAGGGCGAACCGGTCGGGCTGTACATCGACGACCTCCGCGTCCCCCGTGATGTCTACTATGCGGGCGACGACGTCACGTTCTGGGCCGACATGCGCGGGAAGAGCTTCGAAAAAGAGATCACCGTCGCCACCGCATGCAGCGCGATCCACGATGAGAACGAGACCGCACATCGGGGCACGACCACACCAGAGGAGTTCAACGTCTTCGCCGAAGGCTTCGAAAGCGTCCGCTGCCAGCTCGACGAACTCCCCGCGGGCAAGTACGAGGCACAGTTCTCCGCAGGATTCAACTTCCGCACCTGGTCCTACGTCACGTACACGTTCGTCGACCAAGCCACCCGTCGCAACTACCTCAGCAGCGGACAAGATATCAACAGGCAACTCGATATTCCTAGCGGTCTCAAACCCACCTACACGCCGGGACCGGTGATGCTCGGGATGAGTAGTGATATTCCTCAACCAGTGGGCGTCGATCCGAAAGGAGGAAAAAGAGCTGTGAACACCGTCTTCGGCATCACTCTGGACAATAGATGGACCGACGGACAGGTCCACGCGGTCAACCGCTTCGACGTGCTCGTCCCACCCCAGTTCAAACTCACGGACTGCGACGCTCCTATCAAGGAACTCTCCGGCGATCCGATGTGCAGCGAAGCTCCGGACAAGTGCGCGCGGGACATGAACGCGTACCGCTTCACCAAACCGAACACACCTGGCAGCTTCACCACCTTCACGTGTCGACTCCGCCTCGCAGACGGTGCGAATCCAAGTGATGTGGTCCCAGCCTCCGCGAAGAAAGCGCAGAAGACGTTCGTCGTCAAGGCCTACTACGAATACGCCCTGACCGAGGAAGAGAACCTGGAGGTGACCGGCGGTGGATAAACGCATCCTGCTGTTCCTCATCCTCCTCGCCGCGTGTACCCCGGGAACACAAACGGAACGTACCTATCACACCGGGACAGACGGTGTTGACATCGCATTCGTACCACAGGCACCACCAAGTTCTGTGTATGAAGAACGTACCTTCCCCGTAACGGTGGAACTGCACAACCGCGGAGCTGGTACCATACCAGACCAGGAGGGCCGACGAGGCGTCCTCACCGTCGATTACGACGAGTACTACCTCTCGGAAGAAGAACCCGGAGAAAAACGGTTCGTCCTTCGCGGCAAATCCGAGCTCACGCCACGCGGAGAGGAGACCACGGAGAAAGTCGCGGACTTCAAAGCCCTTCCCCTCACCGGTGAGATCGAGAGTCCCGAAACGCAAG
Source organism: uncultured Methanosarcinales archaeon (assembly GCA_964459935.1). GTDB lineage: Archaea > Nanobdellota > Nanobdellia > Woesearchaeales > CAYNLP01 > CAYNLP01. Next base: position 7,639 of record CAYWOP010000028.1, read on the forward strand.
TGTACGTGAGCGCGTGCTATCCGTACAATACGACGTTCACCGAGGATATCTGCATAGACTCCACGACGCAACGGAACGAGCGCAGTCAGGTCTGCGAGGCGACCGATCACAGTTACAGCAGCGGCCAAGGAGCGCCGGTCTCGGTGACCAAGCTCGAAGTGGACATGTACCCGTCCGGGAACTACATACGGCCGCGGTTCGTCGTGCACGTCGAGAACACCGGAGGGGGGAGCGTGCTCAAACCCACCGGGCAAGGCCCGCTCCACGAGGTCTGCTCGCTCAAAGGAGAAGAACGTGACGTCAACGCCTTGGGTATCAGCGCTGAACTCGCAGACGTTGCACTATCTTGCGAGCCCGACCCGGTACGACTGCAGCAGGGAAGCAACAAGGTGTTCTGCGATGTCCCCACGGAGAGCCTCGCAGAGAACCCGCGGTTGTTCAGTGACCGTGATAACTTTGTCTCCACCCTCCGCCTGAACTTACACTACATCTACGTCAACGGAGTGTCAAAAACGATGGAGATTGAACGACGCAACCCGCAGGGCGGGGAGACGACACCAGGTAGTCTGGGCGGTTGCCGTTCATACGAAACCAAACAGAACGGCAAATGCGTTCCACGGTGCGGTTCCGTCTATCCTGGCTTTTCCTGCAGCTGCGACAGGAACCAGTGCATCGACCTCGGCAGGGACCGGTGCACCTCCACCGGGGAAGACCTGTGTGGTCCTGGACGGTACTGCTGTCAGCCAAAGGACTGCGAGAACATCCAGGGACAAGCGAAGTGCGAGGCCGCGGGATGCACATATAACGGTACCACGTGCAAGGGAGGCGGCGGATGAATCGACGGCTCCTCATTATACTTGTCCTCACCCTGGTACTCGCTGCCTGCACTGGACAACAGGAGAACAGGTATTTCACGGGCAGTGAAGGGGTTGACGCAACGTTCGCACCGAACGGTCCGCCGAACGAGATCTTCGTCGAGCAGGGGAAGTCAACCGAGTTTGCTGTGGAGGTCCGCGTGCAGAACAAAGGCGCATCCGTCACGAAGGGAGGCGTATACCTTTCAGGATATGACCCGACCGTCCTGGACATACAGGAGATCGATGAAGAACGTAGCGCGTTCCGCGACTGCCGGATGAACATCCATGCGATCGGCAAGGGCACGTTCGACGGCGTCGTGCAGTGCCGCGAGCTCGACCTGGGGCCGCTCGGCAGTGTCGATCTCGGCATCAGCTTCGAGGAC
>CAYWOP010000028.1:8888-9160 GCA_964459935.1 uncultured Methanosarcinales archaeon
ACCGGCCGGATGCCCGAGGAGGAGTATACGGTCCCGCTCGGCAGCGCCGACGTCGGTATCAGCTTCGAGGACGGTATCGAGATCAGTCTGAGCGAACTGAACATCGGAGGCATCCTGGACAACTTGTTCAGCACGGACGCGTTCTCCCAAGCGGGACTGGACCGGACAAACATCAGGTTCGACAGCACCGGTGGGGGACAGTTCAGCATCGGCTTCGACAATCCGCAGTTCAACGCGGACCGCGCCGCCCGCGGGCCGTACTTCCTCTCCCT
>CAYWOP010000029.1:0-9104 GCA_964459935.1 uncultured Methanosarcinales archaeon
ATGTGGACGGATATGCGTTCCAGGCCGTGTTGCTCGAGGCCGCGTTGCACAACGGCGCCTCTGTGAAAGAAGTCCCTATCTCGTTCTCAGACAGGGACGCCGGCTCGAGCAAGATGAGAGTCACCGATGTACTCGAGGGGTTCACCGCATTGAGTAAGGTACGGTGGAACCGCTGGGTAGAGGGATAGCATGGTGGTTACTCGTAGCATCACCGCATTTGCAAAACAGCACGAAGAGGTCCTGCTCTTCGGTGGTGTGGGCGCCGTTGGTACGGTTATCAACATGCTGCTCCTTTGGGCGTTGACCACCGCTGGTATGCATTACCTCGCCGCTTCTGCTATCGCGACCGAAGCTGCTATCATAGCGAACTTCACGGGGAATCAATTCATCACGTTCAGCCACGTGTCCAACGGGCTATCTGTGACACAGCAGTTCCTTTCATTCCAGCTCATAAGCCTTTCCACCATTGCTGGGACCATGGCGGTGCTCTGGGGACTCACTACGGCCTTCGGGAAATCACTGCTACTCCTTTGGAACCTCATCGCCATCGGCACCATGTTTTTCGTGAACTACGGTCTGAACGCGAGCGTCACGTGGCGGAAGGGAACTACCGGTCTCATACTAATACTTCTGTGTGTTACCACAGGGGTGGCGATCGCTGCCCCAGCGCCAAACGCGACCACGGTAAACGAGGTGAATAACACGACGGAATCAACCACCAACGTCACTTCAAACACTACTGACGATACGACGGCAGGAAACAATACTAACGACACGAACGAAACAGCAGGAACGAACCACACCACTGTGAACAAGACCGACGACAACGAGAGAGAAGAGGATAACACGACGCAAACCGGTACCAACGCAACGTCAAATACTACTGAGTCAAATACTACTGACAATACGACGGCAGGAAACAGTACTAACGGCACGACGAATACCACTGACGATGTGAATGAAACTACCACGGAGAACGAAACAGCAGTGGAGGACACGACGTCCGTCGTGAGGATAACCTCAACGCCGAGTGGAGCCACCGGGACGATAAACGGGACGGGTTTCATCACGCCTGCAAACGTCACCGTGGAAAACGGTCTGCACAACGTACTTCTGTCAAGGACAGGATACAAGAATCTGAAAGAAACGGTGAACATCACGGAAGATACAAACCTGTCCTACGTCCTAAACGAAGCGATCCCGTACGTCCTCGAAGGACAGTCCGTCACGTTCACCGCCAATACCACGGGAAACGTAACATGGACCGTCGGGAACGAGACCGTGAGGAGCGACGAAAGTTTTACATGGACTCCCTCGATATTCTTCACCCAAGACACGAAGAATGCCACGATAACACCGAATACCGGGGAGACACGGACCGTGACCGTGCGCGACGTCGCCAACCCATACTTCTCCTCAAACAATGGGAGAACTGTGTTCCACGTTTTGACCAACAACGCTGTAGACACGTACCGGAACGTCACCGTGTTGTTCGTGAACGGCGATAGACAGCGCAACCTTACTCTCCAAGGCTCAAACGGTGGGGACAGGACGGACTGGACCACGCGGATATCCCTCCGCCCCGGAACCACGTATGCCCGAACCGTGTACCTGACAGCTGATACGACGAGACGGTTCGATCTTGGTACGGCCCGCGGTCAGTACAAGCAACCTCCAGAACAAGAGGAGAAAGAAGGAGGAGGCGGAGCAGGAGGATCGTCTGACTACACCGTTACGCAAGATAAATCGTTGCCGACGTTGGTCAGCGCGTTCTTCTCGGAGAATACTATAGATATCGGCGACACTGTCAACCTGACGGTGGATGCGAAGAACTTCAACGGTGGGGTCACCCGTGTCGAAGCGGTGATAGGTCTACCTGACGGTAGTTATGAGATGAAGGAGCTCAACCGTACGGAGGGATCGGAAGAATACGGTACGTGGACCGCATCGGTCACGGCGAGTACCTCGGGTGAATATACTTTGCAAAAGGTGAACATGTGGAGCGGGGACGACTCTTTCACAGAGTCGGTACCGGACCGGACGTTTTACGCCGGTGGCGAAACGGAGGAACGGAACCTCGAGCTCGTGTACACGACGTTGAACCGGAGTGACGCTTCCGTGGGCGAACCCGTAACGCTCACGCTCGACGCGGCGGATAGTGACGGCGTGGACCGGGTCTCGGCGCGGATCAACACCTCGAACGGTGAGTCGTATACCGTCCCGCTGAACGTCACCGCAGGATCACCGCAGTACGGCACGTGGACAGGCATCGTCACACCGCTTCAAGGAGGTGTTCACACGGTAGAAGAAATACTCTTGCATCAGGGCAACAGGAGCAAAGGATACGAGTTGGAGAACCGACGGTTCTACGTCGACGAACCCCCGGCTATGAATACCAGTGTGCGGAATGCATCGCTGCAGACAGCAAACATGGACGGACCGTTCTCACCGACGATACTCGCCGTCGGCCTCGTCGCACTGACAGTGACCGCGTGGATAAGTGCGCGACGACTCCACAACTTCCTCGATCCTGCGTGATGGAACAGATCGGTAAGCAGTCCTGGTTGTACAGGGCATTCTACATCGTGTTCGCCGTGGTCAGCACCACGTTACTCCTGTTCTACCTCTCGGACACGCTCATCCATTTCACAACACCGTATCAGTTCCCCATCAACTCGTTCGAACGTTTCCCGCTCACCGTGTTGATATTCCCGGCGGAGCTCTTCTCCATGCTGTTCGGTCTGTACTTCGTTTACGTGCTCCTGAACGACCAGGATACGGAGCCGAGCGGCACGGTCAGCGACGTGGACGTGGCGATCCTCGTACCCGTATACAACGAGCCCAAAGATATTGTGGATCGTACGTTGGAGCAGGCACGGCAGGTCCGTTGGAGCGGTGATGTGAAGATCTACTTGCTCGACGACTCGGATGAAAAGGAGCATATGGATGCCATGGATGGACTGGCGGCAAAGCACGGGTGTGAGGTAGTGCGACGTGATGCCCGTGACGGGTTCAAGGCGGGCAACGTGAACAACGCGGTGAAGACTGCGGTCGACGAACCGTTCTTCGTCATCCTCGACGCTGATCAAGCGCCGCAGCCCCAGCTTCTCGAGGAGACCATGGACTACTTCGCGGGCGACTCCATCGCCTACGTGCAGACCCCGCAGTACTATGTGAACGACGAGTCGCGCCTGGCGAGGACTGCGAAGATTATGGCAAACATCTTCTTCCACGCGATGTGCCGCGGTCGGAACCATGACGGGGCGACGATATTCTGCGGTACCAACGCCGTCCTCCGCACGGCAGCGTTCCGCGAGGTGAACGGCTTTGCATACTACACCGCAACGGAGGATATCGACCTCGGTGTGCGGCTGAAGAACGCTGGGTACAGTGCAGAGTACGTACCGACAATACTCGTTCACGGTCACGCACCGGAGGACTACGGTTCGTACGCGTCGCAGCAGTACCGGTGGGCGAACGGGAACCTCGCCATCCTACGTGAGCGGTGGAAGGAGATCCTCGGGGGGAGGCTGTCCATGCGGCAGAAGGTGCACACCGTCGCCGTACTCGGCTGGTGGTTGATCGGCCTGATCACTTTGGTATTCATACTGGTCCCGCTCATCAGCCTGGTCACCCAGTCGGGCACACACCACACCTGGCTGCCCGATGTCGTGATGGTGCTGCTCTATCTGAACATCGTCTTCGGTATCTTGATGATGTACGTGGCGTTACAGCAACGCGTGGAGGATTCGACATCGCTCTGGGATGCCGTACTCGCGTATAGCTTGCTTATAAACTCATCGTTCATCTACGTGCGGGCAGCGCTGAACGCACTGTTCAAACGCTACGTGGGCTTTGTCAGGACTGATAAGAAGGAATCGATCGCGAAGCTGGGCCGTATCAAATGGAACCTGTTGTTCGGTACTGTCTGTGTAGGCGCTGCGATTTACGGGATCGTCCAAGCAGGGCGGTACTCTATGGCACGACAGGTACGCACGTATCTTCCGATCTCCGGATGGTTGATCTTTTACGGGACGGTGCTGTACAGCTCGATCCTGTTCGTGGGTGACGACGCATGACGTATAGCTATGAGGAGTTCGGAACGCCGCAGCTTGACGGGTTCAAGAAATGGATGGCGATCATCGGCGCGGTCCTGGTGATCGTCGGAGTCTGGTTTGTTTTGACCCAGAAGCTCATCCTCGGCGACGCGTGGCTGTCGCAGACGTATGACCACGCAGGGTGGAAGACGAACGAGGGAGACCTTCCTACGTATGGTGCGTGGGACCTGGAGGCGCACATATGGAAGACCGAGTTCATCATGGAGAACTTCCCGAACTTCAAATGGAACCCGTACTGGTACCTTGGCATGCCATTGTTGAAATATTACCAGTTCGGGTTCTACGCGGTGCACTGGCTCGTCATGACAGCGACCGGCCTCTCCGCGGCCAAGGCGGCGACATGGATGATCGCAGGGGGTCACCTGCTCGCCACGCTCACACTGTTCTCATTGTGCTACAAGGTCAGCGGGAGGGTGCTCGTCAGCATGTTATGTTCCCTGTTCCTCCTGGAGAACACGTTCCTATCTCTGCGGAGTTACGGCTGGGAGCCGATCACCGTAGTGTTCTTGTTCATCTATCCCCTGGGCTTGCTGTTCTTCCTCTCCGACCCGCTCCGGCCGTTTAGAGTCAGCGTGGTGCTGTTGCTCGGACTGGCGTATCTCATGCACCCGTTGATCTGGTTCACGCTGTGCATGTTCATGGGATTATTCCTGTTCATCGTCGCGTTCCGCCACGATCACGATTCGGAGATAGCGCGGTGGGGGAACTATCTCTGGTCGTACCTCGCTACCGTCGGGTCGAGCCTGCTCATAGGCGCTATCCAGTTCATCCCCATGTTGACCTATGAACAGGTGACGAGCGGGGCGCATATGGGCGTGAAGTACCTGCCGTACTACCAAGTACCGTATAATATCCTGAAGATCGAGAACTTCCTGTTCGACGCGGGCAACTTGAAAGGGCCGGGACCGATCGTGATGATCGCCCTGTTCTTCACCGCGTTGTTCGTCTACTATAACTGGCGAGACCAGCTCAAGGAACGCCTCGAGGACACGTATCTCACGTCAACTCTGATGCTCGTGTTGATCACGATGGTGTCATTCTACTACCTCGAGTACTACAACGTGTTCCCGATGAACATCCTCCGCAGTGTGCAGTACCACCGTATCATACCGGAGTTCATCGTCACAGGGGCGGTGCTAGTCGCTGCCATGTCCACGCTCCTCGTGGAACAGACGCATAAGGTGATCTACTACACGGTGCTCATCGCTTTCGTCATCACGTCAGGGATCATCATAGCGGATGTGCAGAGCGAGTGGCGAACCACGCCCACATTGGAGGACTCGCGTGAGATGCAGGTTGACGCGGGTGATGGCCGTATCAGCATGACCTACCTGGATCAGAGCCTGTCTGTCCGGCAGTCGTTCAAAGAGACGTCGCAGGCGTACGGGTACTACGAGCAGGGTATCACGAACGCGTATGCGGATGAGATATTCAGTGTTTCCTCCGGCTATCATAACGCGAACGTCACCGAGCTCTACCTGCAAGCCGCGAACGTGGACCGCTTGTACGTGAACAAGGACGCCGGGGAACGTGACTATGTGGTGCAGAAGCGGTTCAACCGGACGTACAGGTTCGTCCCGACGAACAACTCACGGTACGGCTACTTTGACATCCCCGTGCAGGACACATCACGGGTCGAAGCTGTGAGTAGCGAGGCGGTCAGTGCCGTGAACAGGCAGCGACCGGGGTGTCGAGAGATGTATCAGGAGACGTACTGCGGGAGCAAGCACGAAGAGTTCGTCAGCACGGACATCGACGAAGCCGCGTATCTCAACAGCTACGTTGATATGCTCGAGCGACCGCATGCGGCGAGCGCATCGTCGAGGATGGTGAACCCGGAGGAGTACCGTATCACCGTCCGGAACGCGACACAGGACACCGCCGTAGTGGTGAAGATGAACCATGACCCGTCGTTCGACGCTACGGTGAACGGGGAATCCGTGGCCATAACCAAGGTGGGCCCGGACTTCATGCTCATCGAACCAGGACGAGCGGGATCGTACACGATCACGCTCGAGTATCATACGAGCGATGCGGTACTCGCCGGAGCTGCCGTGAGCGCCGTGAGCATCCTCGTGTTACTCGGGTACTTCGCGGTGCGGACCCGGAGAACACCACAGGCCTTCAAGGAGGGAGATATGTGAAAAAGATACTCTTGGTCGTATTGATACCGGTACTGTACCTCGCTGCGGGCGGGGCATCGTACTACTTGGCATCGACAGGAGAGATTCCGAAACTTCCCGAAGAAAATACGTCGCTCAACCTCTCGGATACCAGCGAAGTACAGGATGGTCTTGAGCGTGCACAGGCGTTCGTCCGGGAGAATCTGGTGACCGATGGTCACGTCAACCTCAGGTCAAGGGTGAACGGAACAGTCACGGACAGGCGGACGAACAGCGAAGCGGTGAGCTATTACTTGCTCTGGAACGCCAAGGCGGGGAACAAGGAAGCGTTCGATTCTACTTGGCGGTTCGTCGAGGACCACATGCTCGCGGAACGTGGCTATATGATGTGGCGGTTGAACGCGTCTGACGAGGTGGAGACAGACGGTGCGAACATAGCGAGTGATGCTGATCTCCGGACATTGAAAGCCTTATTGATCGCTGAGGATCGCTGGGGTGGATATGAAGACGAGATAGATGGTCTCGCAGCGGCCGTCCAGGAGATAGCGATAGGCGATGGGTATCTTCTCCCGTACGCCGGGGTGAACGGTGAGGTATGGCGGGCTGATGAGGTCTGGCTCTCCTACACCAACTTTGAAGTGTTCGACGCGTTGGCCAATCGCCGTGGTGCACCGTGGCCCGCGGTGTATGCGAACATGAAGAACGCCTCGCTCACGTCCCAGACAGAGAAGGGCTTGTACAATACGAAGCTCGTGAACGGGACGTACTCGTACGACTTGGACGGGGACGGGTTTAGCGTGAACAGCCTGTGGTTGATGGTGCGGAACGCTGAGAGCGGCGACGAGGAGCTACAGGAATCAGCCCGGAAGTCACTTCAGTTCTATAAGGAGAAGTACAACGAGGTGGACGGTGAGCTGTTCGCCGTGTACAGCGAGAAGGGAGCGCCGCTCACCCCGTATGACACCTCGTGGGTGTACGCCTTGGTCGGACGCGCTGCGGTCGCACTCGGAGATGAGCGCTTCGCTGATGCCATGGTGCAGGAGCTCTTGCGTGCACAGTTGGACAAAGGGGCAATATCAGAGGGTGACGGGACGGTGTCGCAGTTCACCATCCAGGAGAGCATCCTGACGATGCAGGACTATCTCGCTTTGCGGGCCAACGCATATAAGGATGAAACCCTTAAATAGGGCATGCGGTTGTCCCTGTGGATGTTCATCGTCCCTATCACCATTTTGTTACTCGGCGTTCTCGCCGGCGGCTTTGCGTTCTACACGGTACAGAACGCGCAGACACAGCTAGAGTCACTCGAGGAGTCCGTGAACACCTGCCGGCAGAACCTCACCGAGGCACGGGAAGAAGTCCGTATGGTGAAGGCATCACTGGCGAAGGAGCGGAACGAACCGGAACCTGCCATTCCGACGTGTCCAAACACGAGTGAGGAGCCCGACGAGGTATCATTCGGCCCTCCGTTTAATCCTGTTCGTTCATCGCTTACGCGGCATCAGCAAGTGTCGCATGTCGCTGCGAACCGTGACGAGGCCGCGGAGGTATTTGAGCAGCGGATGACGGAGGACGAGTTGCGGTTTGTCGTGAGCAGTTTGTACCTGAACGCGTTGGAGTTCCAGTCCGCCTTTGTTGAGAACGGTACGACCGTGGAGATGGGCGTGGCAGCGCACGAGTTGCTCCGGCGTCACAAGGAGTACACTGAGGAGTTGGAAAGCCTGCATAACAGTTTCGACGAGTACCCCTATGTCGAAAAGCGTCAAACGGTCAGAGAGATCCTGAAAGAGTTTGAACGCATGTACGACGTCATGCTCACCAAGACTTAACGTTCGAGAAGTATTCGAGAAACATCAGTACGACGCAATGACGGCGTTCTATGACGATTCGATCTCTATCCTTCCTTACTGCCGTCTTCTCAATACGGCAAGCGAGGGAATGAAGGTCCCTCCTAAGGGCCAGCAGCACAGACATCCTGTACGTTTTCAGAAAGGGGAAGATAAAAAGGTCTCCGCGTACAGAGGACGCAATGCCTTGTTGAGTCAACGCGACTATTCCCCCCCATAGAGACGGCATTGAACTCAAGACCTTCCACGCAAAAAACAATTTAACTTTTTCTACGGATTTGAAATTTTTACGATGTGCGGTTTCGTGGATTTTAGAGGGGTTATATAAGTTTCTTTTCCTTATTAGAGAATGTGAAGGGGTTGCGAGAACTTGGTCTGATGGCGGCGGGTGCGTTGTTCTCGTTCCAGGCCGCTGCACAGGAGCTACCGCAGTATAACCTACGTCTCGAACATGCGGACGACTCCGCGGAGGAGTATGAAGAACTCCATGGAAATCACACGTTCGACGTGCGGGACAGTACGCGTTATGAGATCTCCTTTGAGGATGACACGTTTGTCGGCGATATGCATCGCCGTGGGTACAAGGTCGATTTCCTCGTGGACCATCGGGACGGAAGCCATCTGAGATTATCTCAAGAGGGAGAGGAGACCAAGGAACTCTCCGGCATGTTCCTGCGACGCACGGAGAACAGCGCGACGTGTAGCCTTAAGGACAGGATCTGCATGATGGAGTCGACCCGGGGACATCTGGTCGTGGAACGGCCGGAAGAAGTGGTCGCTTCCACGCGCGAGCTCGGGTTCAGGATGGAGGACGAGCCGCCCGAGCAGGATGTGCGGATACAGCAGAACGTCACCATCTACAACGTCATCAATATCATCAACACTGAACGCAAACAAGAAGTAGCATCCGAGAACGAGTGGCTTGATTGGAATGTTACAGCAGGGCTGTTCGGCGAGCGGGCGAACGGGTATGAAGGCCTTGAGGATACAGATACTTTTTCCTCGGAAGGCCTTGG
>CAYWOP010000030.1:0-8981 GCA_964459935.1 uncultured Methanosarcinales archaeon
CGATGGCGATTCCGAGGAGTACGATGGCCAGTGTTGCCAGTGCGAGCATCGTATCATTCATCTTTGAGTCGCTCCAGGAGCGTTTCCAGCTCGTCGATGATCTCGTCCTTGCCGATGTCGTCGTGGAATCGGGTGAGTTTCTCTTCGGTCTTCCGCCTGATGATGGTGCGGACGGCGTCGCTGACGCCCATGTAGTGTTCGTGTTCTGCGAGTCCTTCGAGTTCGTCGTAGAGCTGTTTGGGCATGCGGACGGAGACGACGCTACCGTTCACGGTGTTCCTCCAGGAATTCGCGTGTGAAGTCGCGTATTGCTTCGCTCTTCGAGCTGTAGATACCTTTATCTACGAGTGATTCGAGTGTGTCGAGAAGTCCGTCCGGTACCCGTACGTTCAGTGTCTTCGTCTCTGCCACTGTATTACTTGTGTATTACTTTTGTGTGTCGTGACTGGGTGTGGCTTCCTCAAAAGACTGGTTCACACCGTGTATTTGCCGTTTGCAGCCACTGTTTCGCGTCGTCACTGTAATATCTTGGTATTGCTCTTGTAAGACACTTTATAAAACTTTTCCTTTTCTCCTTACTGGTATAGGTATCTGCAGATTGGTGTAATGATTGTCTGTTGCACTCTTTGGTGTGGTAGATGCGGAGGACGTGTCCTGGGTCAGCCCTAATATTTATAACGGCACTCGCTACAGCAGTTCGTATGGAACTCCTTATCAGCGAGAAACCGAGCGCCGCGAAGCAGATAGCGAACAGCCTCGCAGACGGCACGCCCGACCGGAAGAAGCGTGGAAACGTCCCGTACTACCGGTTCTTCCACGATGGAAAGGACATGGCCGTGGGGTGCGCAGCTGGCCATCTCTACGCCGTGGCGGAGCTGGAGAACAGTTTCGACTATCCCGTTTTTGATTTGGAGTGGAAACAGAGCGCTGAGGTCGACGAGGACAACTCCTACACGAAACAGTATGTGAACGTCTTGGAGATGCTCGCCGAAGACGCGGACGAAGTCACGGTAGCGACCGACTACGATATCGAGGGCGAAGTCATCGGACTCAATATCGTAAGGAACGTCTGCGACCGCGACGACGCGCGGCGGATGAAGTTCTCAACGCTTACAAAGGGAGATCTGCTCGATGCGTATGAAGACGTCGCTGATTCACTGGACTGGGGCCAGGCGAACGCTGGTGAGACCAGGCATTTTCTCGACTGGATCTACGGCGTCAACCTCAGCAGGGCACTCATGACCGCGGTCAAGGAAGCCGGGAGTTTCAAGAAACTCAGCATCGGCCGCGTACAAGGACCGGCATTAAAGATTGTGGTGGACAAGGAGCGCGAGATACAAGCGTTCGAACCCGAGCCGTACTGGCAAGTCAAGGCGCACCTGGAAGGTCACGATACGGAGTTCGACGCCTGGCACACCACCGATCGTTTCTGGGAGGAAGAACAGGTACACGCAGTGTTTGATCGCGTCGACGACACGGACGGCGCCACGGTAGAGGAGGCGGATCGTGAGCGTTACAAACATCCACCTCCGAACCCGTTCAGCCTCGGCAGCCTCCAATCCGAAGCGTACAGCGCGTTCGGCCTCAATCCGAAACAGACCCTCCAGATCGCACAGGACCTCTACACAGACGGGTACATCTCATATCCCAGGACGGACTCGGAGAAGCTCCCGAAGAAGATCGGCTACCGCGACATCATGCAAAAGCTCGCGGAACAAGACCGGTACGAGGACGACGCCGCAGATTTACTGGACGGATCGCTCTCCCCCAACCAGGGTGACAAGACAGATCCCGCCCACCCTGCGATCTACCCCACGGGAGAGTATCCGAGCGACCTCGACGGGATCAGGGCGAAAGTCTACGACCTGGTCGTGAAGCGCTTCCTCGCCACGTTCGGCGAATGGGCGATACGAGAGAAAGTCCAATTGAAACTGGACATCTCGGAGGAACCGTTCACCGCGTCGGGCAAACGCACGGTGGAGCCGCACTGGCACGAGAAGTACCAACCGTACCTCAACCTGAAAGAGACGAAGCTCCCACCCGTCGATCAGGACGATTCGGTTACAGTACGGCAGGTCGAGTTACTGGACAAGGAAACGCAACCGCCGCGCCGGTACACCCAGGCGAGCCTGGTGAAAGAACTGGAACGTAGGAACTTGGGGACGAAAGCGACGCGGGCCGATATCGTCAAGAACCTCTACGACCGCGGGTACGTGAAGGAGAAGAGCATGGAAGCTACGGTGATGGGGATGAAGACCGTCGAGACCCTGGAGGAGTACGTTCCGCAGATACTGGATGAAGACCTGACCCGACACTTCGAGCAGGAGATGCAGAAGATCCGCGAAGATGAGATGGAACCAGACGAGGTCCTGGCAGAGAGTAAAGAAGTTATCCAGGAGATCGTGGAGAAATTCGACCAGAACATCGAGGAGATCGGCGAGCAACTACGCGAAGCACATCACCAAACGTTGCGCAACGAGGCGTACCTCGGACCGTGTCCGAACTGTGATGGTGACATGCGGATACAGAAGGGCAAGTACGGCCGGTTCGCGGCGTGCGACCAGTACCCCGATTGCGAGACCACTGCACAACTCCCCGATGGGAAGATCAAGAGCGCGGGGAAGACCAGCGAGACCGGATGGCCCATCGTGAAAGTGTTCAAGAAGGGAAAACGACCCCAGGAGATCAGTCTCAACCCTGATGATAACGTGAGCGACAAGGTCCAAAGGTTCTTGGAGAAAATTGAACAGGGCGAGATAGAAGTGCACGACGACGAGACAGGGACGAAGATGGTCGTGCGCAGCGGGCCGTACGGGAAGTTCCTCGGCTCTGAAGAGTATCCAGACGTGCAGAAGATCATCGAACCCGAGGACATCGTGGACGAGTACGAGGACCAGTTGTAGCATGTCACAATATGAGGACGGCCCGACACCAGAGGGCTTGCGACTCGCTCACCGTCTTCGATGGCGATCGCTACTGCAGAACAACGCGGGAGATATCAGCCCGGTCCCGGAACGGCGCGATTTGTACACGTCAGTGAAAGTTGTTGAGGAACAGTATATCCCAGGCTTTCCCCACATGCAAGACACGTATGGCGAGGATGGTTGGAGGGTGACCAACGTCCAAGCGGAACCAGGGCCGAGCTTCGACGAGCTCCTCCCGTATGATTAGATCCAATCGACCTGCATGAAGTTCCGGATATACCCGTCCGCTTCGTCCAGTTCCTCTTCTGAACACGTGGTAAGCACGCCGATGACGAGCATGCCCGCACGTTTCCCCGCTTCCACGCCGGGCGGGCTGTCCTCGAACACGAGACAGTCAGTATGCGCCACGCCGAGCTCGTCCGCCATCCTATCATATATCTCCGGGTCCGGCTTCGGCTGCTCCACATCACCGCCGTGGAGCGTCGCGTCGAAATGATCTCGAAGATCGAGCTCGTCCAGGACGAAGTCCAGATTTTCTTGAGGAGCCGATGTCGCGACGCCGTGCTGCTTCTCCGAACGCTCGAGCAGGTCCACAAGCCCGGTTACCGGTTCGATATCCTCGGCGTAGATATCGCGGTAGAGTGCTTCCTTTTCCGCAGCCAGTGCTTCGCGTTCCTCTTCCGTCTTGTCAGGAAACAGTGCTCGCAGTATCTGATCGTTGCGTTTCCCGAAGAAGTCCTGTTTGAACCGTTCAAGTGAAATGGTTACCTCCTCGTCGCGCAGGAACTGTTTCCACGCTTTCCAGTGATAGTCGTTGTTATCCACGATAACGCCGTCGAGGTCGAAGATGAACGCGTCCATATTGAACTGGGAAGAGCAGGGATTTTTATAAACTGCGTTTCTCTGGTATTCCCGTAGGGACTGTGGTGTAGCTTGGGCTAACATTGGGCGTTTGGGACGCCTAGCCCCCGGTTCAAATCCGGGCAGTCCCAGGTCACCTAGGCCTCTCGACCGGTTCTTTATTTGCGCTATTCCAGAGCAGGGTGAAGTAGTCTTTATAGGCCTCTGCGACGTCTTCTGACGTAATCTGGACTGCGATTAACGAGGGTTGCCAGAGCTCGATACTGACATGATTGCCATAGATGTGCGTGGCGACAGGCGTTTGATACTCTTTGGAAATGTATCGTATCTCAGCTGGTCCTTTGAATGTGGTCGCAGGTGTATATTCTTTGGAGTAAATTCCTCTGTAGAGAAGGTCTTCCTTTTTCCATCTTCGATAGAATGTTTCTGCATACTCTGGTAGGTCTTCACGTAGTTGTCCTTTGATATTGAGTCCGTAAAAAACTTCATTCGATTCTCGTAGCATATTACTGAAGATTTTTTTCATGCCTTCTTCTCCTTTGAACACTTCCGCCTCGACTTCTTCTTTTTGGTAAGCAAAGAGGTCTTTCAGTTCAGGCAGTGCCTCTTCAAGGGCTTCCTTTTTTTCTTGTATCAAACTTTCAAGCTGTTCTGGTTCTACTGGTTTGTAGATGCTCGTATTCCCTTCTTTATAGAACGAAACGATCCCTTCTTCTTTGAGTTCTTCGAGTATGTCATAGATATTTGTACGGTGGTATCCACATTCTTGCGCGATTTCCTTGACTGAGCCTTTTCCGAGTTTGAGCAGGCTGACATAGATATTTGCCTGGGCGTCGGTGAGTCCAAGCGTCTGCAGCTTTGATTCTATATTCATTTGTGTATTACTATACAAATAAGATATATAAGAATTATGTACCACTAGCTGATAACAACTGGTGGTGCGTATGTCCTTGCCAAACCGGAGAGATCTCGAAAGAAGAATACAAGAGGTAGACCAAGGTCAAGCGTTCGGCACATTCGGAGAAGATGGGGAGGCGTTCTATAAGGATCGAACAAAAAGGCACCTCAAACCTGTCAGAGAATACCTGGCAGGATTAGAATCTGACCCTCCGCGCATCGGAGACATTGGTGGAGGCAACGGTCTTGTTGCACGCTCCTTACAGAAAAGGTTCGACGGAACTTTGGAAGTGGACGTTATAGACATTGACGATAGCAAATTTCCTGAAACACCGATGTCGGGGATAGAATATCTAGAGCAGGACGTTCGGAAGCCACTACCTGATACGTACGATGTTACGGTATCCCGGAACGTATTACATTATAACCCGGATGCACAAGACGTTATCGTGAACAACATGGTCGAATACACCAGGCCGGGAGGGCTCATCGCGGTCATTCAGTCTGCTCCGACACCGGGGAACAAGCATCGTGTAAATCGTCTTCATGACTGGCTTGCAGATGTTACGGACAGCAACGAGAAGCAATGGCTTACAGGGGACGAAATCCAAGCCATATTGGCACAATCAGTGGAAACAGTCCGACGAAATAAACTATACAACCGATTCGGTATCGATGAGTTTTATAAAGATCGGTACGGGCTTGATGATTCACAAGCGAAGAAGGCGAAACGTATCGTCGGGGAAGCCGTCGAGCTCCCGACGAACATCGTGTACGCGAGGAAACGGTGAGTAATCATGGGTTTACACACGTCCACCTATGTGGGAGAGTATCCAGACCGGGCATATGTAAAGATCCGATCGGCTGAAGCGGCATCTGAATCAGTCATCTTGCTTCACGGAGGAGCTCACACCGGCGTGTGCTATGAACACACACCCGATGGCCGCGTAGGGTGGGAGCAGTTGCTCGAACGCAACGGCTTTACAGTGTATACGGTAGACTGGCCGGGCGTCGGTCGTTCTGGCCACCACCCGGAGTTTTCATCTCTGACCGGCGAAGCACTCGTTTCAGTCTTTGAAGAGGTGCTGGATATGGTCCAACAACCGGTGCATCTGTTCACGCATTCCATGTCCGGCCCCTATGGTTGGAAACTCGCCGAACAGAATCCTGAAGCTATCCAGACCATCGTCGCTGTCGCTCCTGGACCGCCTGGTAATATCATGGAACCGACTACCGAACCGTTCGTCAAAGAAACTGATGCACCCCACCTCTTTTCGCACGACGAGGTTCGAGAAAACTGGACTACAACGCGTCAGTTCCCTGAAGAACAGTTCGATACGTACTACAATTCGCTCGTACCGGTCTCTCCACGACTTCTGAACGAACGGTTCCACTATCAAGGATCACAGCTTCAGGTCCGTCCGTCCGCGCTCGATATACAGATATACGTCATCACAGGCGAAGACGATCCAAGGCATCCGCGAGGTCACGATGCGCGCATCGCACGGTTCTTCCAATCACACGGCGTATCGGCACAGCACGTGTGGCTTCCAGACCATGGTATACGGGGAAACGGGCATATGCTCATGCTGGAGAAGAACTCCGAAGAGATCCTGAATCGTATCTGTAATTACTGTCTGAGTTAGTTATCAGTACAGAACGATGACGGTAGTAAATCACTGGATGTACGAGGTCGTTCACTCGATTACCTGTCGAACGGATAGTAATCGATCTTGTGCTCCCTCGTTATCAGTAGCGTTTCGTACTCGTCGATGATATCTCCGAACTCCTCTCGCATGTCGTTGAGTACGTGGCGATACTGATCGTGCTCCCACACTTCAGTGTTGATTTCCACACTCCAGGCACCGATGGTGAAGAAGATGTACATCACGTGAGGGTGGCGCTCGCCGAACTGCACCAGCCGTTCGCGTACCTCCTCGGTGAGGTCGTAGATGCGGAACAATGTCTTGTAGTAGCGCAGGTCCAGCTTGTCGCGATTGAGCTTCACGCCGTAGCTCTGGATGATGCCCTTCTTGCGTAACTGTTTGAGACGGTAGGAGACGACGGTCGGCGTGCTATCGATTGCCTTCGCGATGTCGACCACGTTCGCCTTGGCATCTTGTGAAACTGCACTAAGCACTTTTTCATCGGTGTCGTCGAGCGTACGCTTTTCCGTTCTGCCGGTGAGATGTGTCGTGACCTCCGCGCGCTCCTCGGCGAGGTACGCTCGTCCGAACTCGGGCGAGACGACACTGATCGTGACGTCATAGCTGCGGATACTCTCCTTGTGCTCCTGCAGCGTTGCGGTCACCGTCCGATAGAACGCTCGATTACTGGGGGCTACGAACCCGGCTAGGAGCTGGTACCGTCCTTCGGTCGAGGTGAGCCAGTGCACGTGCGGATGCTCTTCCAGGTGTCGGAGCATCGATTGTTTTCTCGTCGTGTTGAGCCGGAAATGTACGCGGTAGTAGTCGTTCCCGAGTGTCGTCTGGTTGATGATCGCGATGTACCGCTCTATATATCCATGTTCTTCCAACTGTTGCCGTCGGTACGTGACGCTGCCCTTGCTCGTTCTCAGCGCATCAGCGATCCCCGTGTCGTCATTATTGAAGCAAAATGTTTTTATTGATTATAAACCTTACTGTTATGCATTAAAGTTTAGGAATAAAATTTATTAATATTAGTATTTACTACTTTAATATGACAACAATCGACGAGTGTGTGCGGGACGCAGAACTACCGAAACGTGCATGCATCGCCGGCGCCACCGGCTATATCGGTTCGGCAATCACAGGTGCATTTCTCGACGCAGGCATCGACGTCGTCGCACCCTCGCACAGCATGCAGACCGATGCGCTTCCCGAACCGGATGACGCCGCTTTGTACGTGGAACCGTGTCGCTATACAGAGAGTGAGGGGGAGGTCGAGGAACTGGTCCGCTCTTATCCGAACATGGACACGCTGGTCTACTGCGGAGGGTCGTTCATCGGCCACAAGCCTCTTGGCGAGTTTACTCTGGCTGAGTACGACGAGAAGATGCGGGCCAACCTCCGCGGATTCCATAATCTCTTCTCTGCGATGAGTGACGGTATGAGGGAACGTCAGTACGGTAATGTCGTCGGCATCGGTAGCAAGGTTGTCGACGAAGAGAAACCAGGGCTCGGACTCGTCAGCCTCGCGAAAGCAGGGGTGCAGCGGTACGTTCAGGAGATCGCAACGGACTACTCGGTCCACGGTATCACCGCTAACGCAATCGCCCCCTCGATTGTCGATACGCCCAAGGAAAGAGATATCTTTCCCGAAGGCGAAACCGAGTACTGGCTCCCTGTGGAGGCCGTGGCGAACGAAGTGCTGGATTTATGTATGGAACCTCGCTACAAGAACGGTAACGTGATAGAGATGTACAAGCCGAATCCCGCTTTCCTCACATCCCACGTAAAATCGCTGGAAGAGCGTGGTGTCGATACGGGGGCGATGCAACGGTTGGTAACGTATCGGGATGAACCTCTGGAGTGAAACCAGTACAATTACTTGTTATATGGAAAGAAAATAGCATACAGCGGTATGAGGGTCCGGACGAAACTTGTAAATACCAGCGATTCCTTCACCTACTATGCCAAAGAAATCTATCTGGGAGTTCATCCAGAAAAAACACGAGGAGTTCCCCCGGGAGCGCTACGAGGAGATACGGGAGCGAGCAGAGCGGCCGGAGGAGAGCGGTTTCAATCCGGCGATGGAGGACATGGCCCAGCTCAAACTCCGTTTCCACGAGTATCTGGAGGAGCACCCGGAGAGCTACGCTCCGTCGTTCACCGCCCTGTACAAGCAATACCTCTTCGAATACCTCCGCGAGCACATCGAGATACACGAGGAGGAGGTACAGGTCGTCACGCTCGTCAAAGCGGTCGATACCGTGCTCACCGAAGTGGAGGACACGGATCTGGAACGCATGCAGTCACCGTTCGAGGGGATAACGGATATGATCCGGCCGTACAGTTTACGATACGGCCTGGATGATGCGGAGCGCTGGGACGACGTCACGAACGCGCTGTCTGAGCTCGAATCCCTCGATGACTTCGCAGCGATCCGTACGGTCTGGTCAAGCATGGACGTATAGCAATCCTTATAAGCGACAGACGGAGGGTTGTATTAATGCCCGAGTTCAAGCCCATCACGCAGTTTCTCCGTGATCTCGAAGCGGATACGGATGAGGAGGAGATCGACCGCGTCCGGTTCTGGCACATCTTCCTCGCCTGGACCGGCATCGTCGTGCTCTTCGGCCTCGTGTACTACTTCCTC
>CAYWOP010000031.1:0-4840 GCA_964459935.1 uncultured Methanosarcinales archaeon
GACCGGTAGCTGCAGGACAGGACACCTTCACACCGCCAGGACTGAACTCACAGTTACCACCGTTACACGGCGTGCCGATCCCACCGAACACGAACGGGACCAAGAGTACAAGCGAGGCGAGTAACAGTACCGAGAACCACTGCTCCATATAGCTTTACCGGCAAGTGACTGCTTAAAAAAGTTGCGTTGCTTCCTTCAGATCGACACCGCGGCCTTGTAGAACAAGTATCCAGCGACGATCCACCCCATCACGCCTTTTGTGATGAAGATGAGGAGCACGATGTAGAGGGCGGAGAGCGCGTCGAAGATGCTGAGGAACGTGTCGTTGAATATCAATGCCTTCGTCGCCAGGCTCATCGCTGCGACGAAGAGGATGCGCCACGGTAAGTAGTGTTCGAAGACGACGACGAGGGCGGTGAAGAGGTCGAGCAGCGCGAAGAGTATGAGCATCAGAACTCGATGCCGTTCCGCGCGGGCACCCCTTCCTCGTACGGGTGTTTCACCTTCTCGATACGCGAGAGGTAGTCCGCGCGTTCCTGAATCGATTCAGGAAAGTCCCGCCCGGTGAGGACGAGTTCCGTATCTTTCGGACGTTCGTCCAGGAACGCGAGCATCTCCTCCTCTGGGAACACTCCCTCGGTCACCACGTACACGAGTTCGTCCAGGACGACCAGGTCGTACTCAGGGAACCGCCCGGTGAGCTCGCTCCAGAACTCACCGAAGCGCTCCCGCATCTCCTCGAACTCCTCGTCGCTGTAGTCCTTGAAGAACGGGCCGAGGAACTGGAACTGCTCCACGTCCACGCCGAGCTCGCGCAGCGGTTCGAGCTCGCCCGAATGCTTCTTAAAAAACTGGACGAAGAGCGGGGAGTAACCCGCGCCGACTGCGCGGACGCAGAGACCGACGCTGCTCGTGGTCTTGCCCTTCCCCGCTCCCGTCACCACATGGAGAAGGCCGAGCTCGTTCTCACCGCTGCCGTAGTACTCGAGGCCTTTCCCGTCCGAGTGCAGCAGGACCGTGTCAGTCATCAGTGGGGTCGATCTTGCACGTTTCCCCGCTGCAGAACTTGTCCTGGCGCTCGTGCGTGTCGCCTTCGAGGGTGAGGGAGTCGATGCCCGAACGCATCTCCTCGTACTCCTCCTCGGAGATGGGCACCACCGGTGCCTGGTCGTACTGGTGATTCTCCTGCGGGAGGAAGCTCACGCCCTTCAACCGGGTCTCGTAGAGTTCCAAGGCCTGCTCGATATCTTCCGCTTCGTCATCGTCGAACTTCACGGTCACGCTGACCTGGTTGTCCGCCCAGTAGTGCTGGATCTGCGCGGCGTTCTCGAGCTGTTCCCACATGCTCACTTCGTCTTCCGCACGGTCGAAGTGTTCAACCTTCACGGGGAAGCTGACCACTTTCGTGTTGTCAGCGTACTTGTCGTCCTCGATGGGGAACCCTGCTTCCTCCAGATCATCCAGTAATTCGCTCCCGTCGTGGAACCGCATGTTCTTCACGTAGTATTCACTTATGGGATAGTGAATACCGCTCGTGACACCGGCGAGGATGCTGACCGTGCCGCTGGGCTTGATCGACGTGGTCTTGATGCTCCGCGGGATGCAGAGCCAGTCCGAGTAGACCTTGTCCCAGTGCTGAATCTTGTCATATCCTTCATCACAAGCCTGGAGGAACTGGCGCCTGCCGAACTTCTCCATGGCCTGCGTGATGCCGGTGATGCTGCAACCGATGCGTCGGTTGCGGAGCATGACCTGGTTCGTCAGCTCGTTGTGCGTCTCCACGAGCGTGACGGTCTTCGCGTAGAGGTACGCGTACTTGAGCGTCTTCTTCCACTCATCGAGCGACTCGTGCTTGGTCGGGTAGGTCTCCACCAAGCAACAGAGCTCGTACGGCTCGAGCGTTTGCTCCAGACACGGGTTACCGCCTTGTGCGCGGTAGTCTTTATTGTTCGGGTCGTCCTTCATACGGCCGTACTCCCGTGCGTTGTCCAGCCAGAGATAGCCGGGCTCGCCGTTCTTCGCCGTGCGCTCTGCGACGTCGCTGTAGTCCATGCCGACCTCGGCGAAGATGCTGTTGTTGCTCGCCCAGCGGTGGTTCTCCAGCTCTTCGCTGTACTTGTCCGGGTCCTTGAGTTCCAAGAACTCCTGGTCGTCGGAGTCGCCGAACATGATCTCAGCGCTGCGTCGGACGTTCCCCGCGACGACGCACTTGCCGATGAGGTTGAAGATGTCGACGATGTCAGCGCTTTTGATCTTCTCACCGACGCGTTCGTCGAGCACCTCTTGGATGGAGGCGTACAGTTCTTTCAGCGGGTCTGGGCCGCTCGCGGTGCCGCCGAAGCCCTCGATGGGCTCGCCTTTCTCGCGGATGTTGCTGTAATCCACCCCTTTGGGGAGGGTGTCCTTGCCCACGTACGCGTTGAGGGTGCGTCGGGCCAGGTTGACCCAGCCTTCCCGCGTGTCGGGGACCACGTGCACGTCATCTGTCTGCACGGGTTCCTGGATCGTGACGGACCCTGCTCCTTTGGTGTCGCCGCCGACGCCGACGCCGAGCATGCTCATGTCCATGAGGAAGCAGAACGGTTCTGCGAAGTCCGTGTCGATATCCTTGGTGCTGCAGAACGCGCAGTTGTTCAACGGGGCGCCGGTGCGTTTGAACATGTATTCCGTGCCCATCATCCAGAACCCGCGTCCCGGTGGTGTGAACTTGAAGTCCCAGATGAGTTCGTACATCTTCTTCGCTCGTTGGAGCGCTTTGTCTTCGTCCCACGGCACTTTGTTCTTGATACAGTGGCGTTTCTGCACGGTGAACACGCCTTCGACGACGCGTTGGACGGTCTGCCAGAACTCTTCCGTCCCGCCTTCGGGGAGGCGTCGGGCGTACGTGCGTTTGTACGTAACGTAGCCGATCGGTCCCCAGTCCGGTTGTCGTCCTTTGTATTTATCAACGAAGCTGTCAGGGAGTTCGAAGAAGACCTGGTTGATCTCGTCCTCGCGTTCCTCGCTGCGCTTCGCTCGGTAGATGATGTATTCTTTCGCGACAGGGTAGAGGTCGTCCTCCACCAAGGTTTCTTCCACGATATCCTGGATACTCTCGACATCTGGTGGTGCTTCGGGGAACTCGTCCATGACCTTCTGGATGACGGTCTGGGTCAGGTCTTGGATACGGTCGTCGCTGACCTCTGCTCCGCTGGACTCGACGGCGTTCGTTATGGCATCCTTGATCTTCTCGCCGTCGAACGGGACGAGCTTACCGCTGCGCTTGCGTACTTGGGTCTGTAGTCGTACCTTCTGTTTCTCGGCTTGTTTCGTTTCCTGCTTTGTTTCCTGCATTATATCTCCTCCTTCTTCACTATCCGTTTGAGTTCGGTCTCGAACGAGTCTACATCGGAAAATTCACGATAGACGCTGGCGAACCGCATGTACGCGACTTCGTCGAGCTGTTTGAGCTTGGCGAGGACCTGTTTCCCGATCTCTTCCGTGGTGACCTTGCGCCGCCCGCGTTCTTGGAAATCGTTGATGAGCTCGGTGACGAGGGCGTCGATCTGTTCGTCGTCCACGGGTCGTTTCTTGCACGCTCGGCGGATGCCTTCTTCCACTTTCTCCCGCTTGAACCGCGTGGTCTCGCCGTTCTTCTTCACGACCATGAGTTGCGTTTCCGGTTTCTCGTACGTGGTGAACCGTTCGTCGCACTCGGTGCACTCGCGTCGCCGCCGTGTGGCGTCGCTCGTCTCCCTGGTCTCCACGACCTTCGTCTCTCCGTCACAGTACAGGCATTTCATTCACGATCCTCCGCTGGCGCCGATGCAACGGTGTGCGTTGTCGAGAATCGGTGACAACGTGTAACCGTCCAAGCACAACATGTGGTGTGTTTTTCTCAGCGCCTGCATCATATCTAGAGTAGACGTTCGGAAGTTCTTATTTAAGCTTTCTTGTGAGCAGACTACTATTTTCTCATATAACAACCTGATTTGATGAAAACAAATCGCCTGGAGGAGAAGATTGAAAAACCACAGTTCCCGAGCACTGTACATGCGACTGACGTTCCTCGGTGTCGGCGAAGCATTCGATGAGGACCATACGAATATCAGCATGGTGCTCGAGACGGACACTGTAGATATCTTGCTCGACTGCGGGTACAGCGTGCCCCACGCATACTGGAACCACGGAGCGGACGTGGACGCGATATGGGTGAGCCACGCACACGCGGATCACTACTACGGACTCGGCCCGTTGCTCACCAGGATGAAGGAAGAAGGACGACAGCGCCCCGTGCACATACTGACAAGAGGGTGCATCAAGGCGTCCTTGGAACGTGGCATCGAGCAGGCCTACCCGGGCGCCCTCGATGATGCGCCGTACGCCATCGAGTACCGCGTGTTCGAAGACGATCTGGTGTTCGACGGGTTGGAGATAGCTATCGCGCCCACCGTGCATGCGGTGCCGAACAAGGCGATACGTATCGAAGGGGAAAGCACTGTATGCTACAGCGGCGACGGAGAGATCACCGATGCAAGTGCTGCGCTGTTCCACGGAGCGGATTTCCTCGTCCACGAAGCGTATACCGTGGAGGAGGCGGTGGAGAATCATAGTTGCATCGCCGATGTCGCGGAGCTCAAGCAGGAGCAGGATGTCGACCGGGCTGCGGTGGTACACATCCAACGCGATCACCGCACGGAGCATGCGAAGCGGTTCGCCAGGGAGCGGGACTTGCTCGTGCCGGAGGATGGCGATTCGTTCACCGTGTGAGTCGAGCGATCGTCCTGTTCACTTGCGTTAGTTCTTGGTCTACGTCGTGTCCTCGTGACTGATTGATGAGGAGTGTTACGAGCCGCATCCG
>CAYWOP010000031.1:4850-8740 GCA_964459935.1 uncultured Methanosarcinales archaeon
GTGCCGTTCCGTCAGGTCCGGATCTCGCTCGTACGTGACGTTGAGTGTCGCATTTACTTGGTCGAGGAAGCTTCGTTTGTCGTGTATCTCGTCCTGTACACTCCGCACCCGCTTGGTCAGTTCGGCATCGCGGTGTTGCAGGCGTTGCAGTTCGGTATCCACTTTTGTCATGTTGGAATCGAGGCTGTCCAGTTTCTTCCTGCGTAGCTCGATGATGCGCTCGCCGACGCTGCGGAGCTTTTGTTGCAGTTCATCCCTCTCGTCTGTCAGTTCTTCCAAACGTTCTGTGTAGGTCGCTCGTTTCTCTTGCTCGTCCAGGTAGGTCTCGACCGTTGCGATAGCACGCTCCAGTTCGGTCACGGCCGTGGAGAGGTTCTCTTTCTCATCCATGAGGATGTCGTACACAGTGTTGTACGTTCTGTCTGAGAGGTTTCCCTTGATGTTCTGATCCCGGAGCGCTCGCTGTCGTTGCAGTGTCTTTGATCGCTTCGTGTACAACCGGTCGCGAATTTCCTTGAGTTCCTCGAGCAACGCTTCCGGATCGCTCGGTAGTCCTGACTCGTTCACGCTCTTTTGCGTTGCATTCGTACTGGTCGCGTTCTGGATCGTTTCGTTCCCTGTCACGTTTGTCGCGTTCGGTACGGACGGTGTCTCGTTCTCTATCCAGGTTTCCTGTCCATCAGGTAGTGCGAGATAAATCGTTCCTATCGCGACGAGTACACCGAGTACCGCGACCGTCGTGCGCATAGTTTCTGACGCTCAGTGGTGGTATTTAATCCCACCGGAAATCTTTTTAAACGCCATCGGGTCTACTGTGGATATGCGCGGGGAGCAGAAGACACTACTCATCACAGGCGCCGTACTGATCGTGTTCGGAGCACTGTATCTCAGTCAGGCGAGCGTGCCGACCACACTGGTCCCTGCGATGCTCTTCCCGCTGAGTATCCTCGGCATCTTCTTCGGTGCTGTCTTCATCCTCTGGGGAGCGGGTTGGTTCGGTCTGGAACGCGCGGGTTTTCTCTAGATGCAGGACGCGACGCTCCAAGAGAAGGAACTGGTCACGGAGAACATCGGTATACTACGGTTTGATCTATCGCTCAAGTTCACGCCGGGGCAGTTCTGCAATATCACGCTCGAACCCGGCGTTATGCGGCCGTACAGCATGACCTCCGTTCCTGGCGAGCAAGCGGAGTTTTACATCAAGAGCTATCCGGACGGAGCTGTCGCGCACAAGATACTGGATCTCGAACCTGGCGCGGAGGTAGGTATTACAGGACCGCTGGGCCAGTTCCGCCTTCGCGATGAACAGGACAGCGTGTACCTGATCGGAGCGGGGAGCGGTGTCGCTCCACTGGTGAGCATGGCACGCGTCCTGGAATCCTCTGCAACGGATGTTATCTTGCTCCACGGTGCGAGTCACACGGAAGAGTTGGGATATGAAGAAGAGCTGCGCGAGTTCGATGATGACTCCTTCACGTATGTTCCGACGGTGAGCCGTCCCGAGGCGAACGAGTCCTGGGACGGACGTACGGGACGGGTCGAGTCGCATATCGACGTGCTCGAACCAGGAGCTGAGGTCTACGTGTGCGGCCCGCCGCCGATGGTGCAGAAGGCGGTGAACCGGTTGCAGAACGAAGGGTTTAAGAATATCTATACGGAGCAGTATTACTGATGAAACGAGCACCCCTCTACATACTCTCCGCGTTCATCGTCTTGTTCGCGTTCCTGGGACGGTTCGAGTCGGCAGGGCATTTCCTCTGGGAGAGACTCACCGTGCTGGCCCAGCTCGGACTCGTCGCGGGAGTCGTGGCTTACTGGCGGTGGGACCGTGTCCGGGAGTGGGTCGGTGACCACGCCACGTTGATCGCGTTCGTCGTCACCCTTGCCGCCACGACCGGCAGCCTGTTCTACAGCGAGATAGCCGGGTACACGCCGTGTAAGCTCTGCTGGTTCCAACGCGTCTTCATGTACC
Source organism: uncultured Methanosarcinales archaeon (assembly GCA_964459935.1). Lineage (GTDB taxonomy): Archaea > Nanobdellota > Nanobdellia > Woesearchaeales > CAYNLP01 > CAYNLP01. The sequence goes on from CAYWOP010000031.1 coordinate 6,823, forward strand.
CGTTACCGCTGCTACTGGGCATCGCTCATTGGAAACGGGAGTCCATCGGTACGTACGTGCGATGGATGGCGTCTCTCGGCGGTGTCATCGCGTTGCTGCATTACCTCTCTCAGTTCTTCACGAAGTACTTCAGTTTCATGCAGCAGTGCGGGTTGAGCGGGGCGGACTGCACGGACAAGTTAACGTTCTTCCTCGGCTACGTGACGATTCCGATGATGGCGTTGACCGCGTTCCTTATCGTCTTGGTGTTGCCGTATGATGCAGATCATTCATAATACACTTCCTGCTGGTCTAGATCAACATCATGAATGCCCGTAAATCTGTTCTTGAAACGTTGTCTAGCGATCTCCTTGCTTGCAGTTGCGAATCGTTCCTCGCGGGGAATCTCCTCGACAACTGATCGTCCTCTGTGGAAGTACTCGACTATTCCCTCGCTCACGTCAAATTTTTTTCGTATCTCTCGTTGCATCTCCGCTGCCTCCCGCAGCACGTTGCGCGAGTACGGTCCTTCAAGACGAAGGTTTTCAACGTCTATCGTGGCGATCCCGTTTAAGGATAGGCGCTCGTGAACGCCCCCCTTGTAATAATCATGTACGTGTCCGTCTCGAGGTAAAAGGAAGTAGTGTCGCAGCCCCTGATCATTATGTATCACTCCTTCCCGTTTGAAGACTTCATTAAGGATGCCGGACAGATACATCACGCGCTGCGCTTGTCGTCCTTTTTCTTGACCTACTTTCCAGTGTCGCCCGGTTCTGTTCTTAAGATGGTTCAGTGCCTTACCTGGGCAGAAGAACTGATACAAACTAGAAAGATACGGTTCGCCATCAGTCTCATATTCCATCCGCAGTGACTCCGGACTGTAGAGCGTGAATCCCCGATGCGAAAACAGCGAGTCGTACTGATTGAGCAGGGTATTAGTGAAAATGGTCGTGAACGCTTCGTAAACCAACTTGTCGATACGACGCTTCTTGGTTTTTCGAATGATGTCCTTTCCAGGAATAATTTCAATCTCCGAACTTTTGTTTTTCTCGATATTCCAACCGTTCTTTTCATAATCTTCCACTACGGAATCCAGTCCGATACCATCAACGAATTCACTCATTTTACCACTAAAAAATAACAATCTTTGCCTCTTTTTAAATATTCACTCGTACCGCAGTGATTCCACCGGATCCTTCTTGCTCGCGCGGATAGCGGGGAGGACGCCGCTGAGGGCGCCGAGTATCGTGCTGAACGCTAATGCCGCGATGACGAGCCAGAGCGGGAAGAACGTGACGACGTAGCGCTCGCTGAGGAAACGGCCGATGGCGATGGATACGCCTTTGCTGATACCGTAGCCGAGCGCGACGCCGATGGTACCGCCGGCGAGTCCGAGCATCGCGGATTCCGTGAGGAAGACCTTGGTGATATCGCTGTTCCGCGCTCCGATCGCCTTCATGATACCGATCTCTTTCGTGCGTTGCACCACGCTGGTGTACATCGTGTTCATGATGCCGACGCCGCCCACGAGCAGGGAGATGGAGGCGATGCCGACCACGATCATCTGGACGATGCCGAGGATGGAGCGGAACGAGCCGATGATGTCCGACGGCGTGGAGATGGTGAAGTCCTCCTCACCTTCCGCCACGTCCCGATGCTCCCGCAGCTCCCGCTCCATCCGGTCCTGCACGTCCTCCGGGTCGAACCCGTCCTGCACCCGGGCCACGATGTAGTCGTATGCGGTGCCATCCAGGGCGAACACCTCGCGGGCCGCCGCGATCGGCATCACCACGGACCGGTCGAACTCCGGGTCCCCCGTCGCGTCGAGGACGCCGACCACGCGGAAGTCCTCGTCCTCGAAGGTGATGCGGTCGTGGACGCCCAGATCCTGGGTGTAGACGGCGTCGGCCATGCGGGCGCCGATCACAACGTTGCTCCG
>CAYWOP010000032.1:0-2838 GCA_964459935.1 uncultured Methanosarcinales archaeon
CGTGCCTCCGAGCGCGTCTACCACGTCTTCCGCCATCGCCGGGGTGACGCCCACACCGCTCATCTGCTCGTGCAACACCTCGTCCGGTTCGAGATCTTCCGCTTCGACGCGGCGTAGGAGCTTCTCCCAGTCGTCCCGCAGTATCTCTGCATACCAGTGATCCAGTTCGTCTTCCAGGAACTGCACATCATCAACAGGATCATGTTCCTCGGTCGTGGGCTCCCCCTCGCTATTAGTCCGCCCGCTGGCGTCCACCACGTGTATAAGAACGTCCGCTTCGTTCAGATCGCTCAGGAACTGGTTGCCCAGGCCGCGTCCTTCGTGCGCTCCCGGGACGAGGCCGGCGACGTCTATCAGCTCAACGGGTACGAACCGCGTTCCTTCTCTGCAGAAGCCTTCGCGCGGGTCGCATGACACGTCGAATTCCTGGTCCACGCAGTCCACGCGGACGAACGCGACGCCCCGGTTCGGCTCGATCGTCGCGAACGGGTAGTTCCCTGTCTCGACGTCTGCCTGCGTCGCGGCCTTGAAGAACGTGCTCTTCCCCACGTTCGCCTTGCCGACCAGTCCGATCTTCATGGCTTGGATGAATGCGACCATGTTTTAAAGAGTCATCGCCAATATTTACAATATAGAAAAGAAAAAAGATAATAAAAAGCAGTACGCTCGCTTGAGTGAAGCGTCTGTGATCTAACGGCAGGATACAGCCTTCCCATGGCTGTCGTCCGGGTTCAAATCCCGGCAGGCGCATACGTCTAAGTCTGTGAATCGGGTTATATATCCTGTATCGATTGCACGGAGAGTATATTAGAGACCAAAAGACATAAAAAGAGATATCTGTGGCACGAAATTATGAAAGTAGATTATCTTGAGTTATTCGCTCTCACGTTCCTGCTTCTACTATCATCGTGTGCCCAGGATGAAAAGTCGGTACCGACAACGCCAGATAAGTCTTCCAACGACGTGGTCGGCGACGCGAGAGTTGATCAGGGTAATAATCCGCCCGATGCACGTCTATCCACACACCCGGAGGATCCCTGGGTCGGTGAGACCATCACGGCAGATGGGTCGCGGAGCTACGACCCCGACGGAAGCATCTCCTCTTACGGTTGGGATGTCGCAGGACCAGACGGCTCCACGGTGTCGGGCTACGGAGCAACATTCTCTTTCACACCAACGACGAGCGGCCAGCACACTATCCAACTGACCGCAACCGACGGCGACGGCGCCACCGACACGGCAAAGGAAAACGTGTGCGTGACAGGGAACAACTCCTGCGAGCAGTGTGACCCGTCGACATGTTCATGGCAAGATCAAGCCTGTGGCGATGAGGGATCACGTCCGAATAAGGGAGTAACGACCGTCGTAAACCTGCAGGACGCTGGCGTATCCTACCGAGCGGACGGTACGTGGAACGAGCTAGAGGTTTCAGGGGGCATAGGCGGTGTCGCCGACTTCGACGGTGACGGAACCACCGATATCCCATTTAAGAAAGACTTTAACGTGCACTACACCGATTTGCAAGGAAACGTCCGAGAAACGGGTATCCCTCTCTACTACATCGGGGGTGTTGGTGATTTCGAATGTGACGGGACGCCCGAGTTAGCGCACGCTACGAAGTCGTATGAATTAGCGATCGGCGATGTCTCCGGAAACGTTCAAATATTGGACGACCACACCGTGCAAGAGGTAGGAGGGATCGGGGACTTTGACGGCGATGGAAATGCAGAGGTCGTGTACGAACGGAAGAAAAACGGTGGACACAAGCTAGCATACGTAGGCTTGGACAAGGATGTTACGGTACTGGACAGCGTTGACTCTCAACACGTAGGTGGGATGGGGGATATCGATCAAGACGGCACGTTAGAAGTTGCATACGTCGGATCCGACGATTCCCTCAAGTATGTCGATGCGTATGGCGGAGTAGAAGATACAGGTGTACAAGCCAATTCTCCCGGAGCCGTGAGTGACGTAGATGGCGATGGTTCGCCCGAGATCGTTTACCAGCGTTACTACCGAGGAGAGAAACTGCACTACTGGGATTATCAAGATGAAACGTCCACGGAGCTAAGGAATTTCTATGAACCGTTCTGGGATATGAGCGTTATCAGCTGGACGGATCACTGCGGAGGTTCAGACGTTAATGGCTGCGAACCCCACGAACGGCTGCAGGTATACGAGTGCCAGGACGCCACGTGTCCCGATGGTATGCAGCGATGCGTGGATGATAGTAGCTGTTCCTAACGTGTAGCCAAGTACAGTGACGACAGAATCGAAGAAATTGAAAACCGTCCGCATGTACAGATATTTGAAAACTTGCGAAACCGGACCAAATCAGCCCAGGAACAACATTCATATCCTTTCCAAGTTGGCGCCCACGCGAGACGACGTGAAACCGGTATGGAATTCCAGGCAGGCGCATCCTCGTCGCAAGATATTTAAAGTATCTTACGAACGAAAGTTCGTATGGATAAGATATATACAACGTTCGGCCTGCTCTTAGCAACACTCATTCTCACCGGCTGCGCGCAGTCGAGCAACTCCACCTTACCGTACAAGCCGGCCCAGCCATCGAACAACGTAGCAGGGTACGCGTCCGCTATTCAGGAGGACGCGGCGACGCCCATCAACAGTTTTACCGTTGAGCCTGAGAGTGCCGAAATAGGAGCGGACAAGGGCCAGATGTTCACGATAAGCATCGAGGACCTCGCTATCTACAACACCGGATATTACACGACGGACGGTGGAGAGAACTGGAAACCGTTCACACTCACGGACGGCAACACGATCCAGGGCTACGTACTCAACGACGCAAGCACGGAAGTGTCCATCACGGGC
>CAYWOP010000032.1:2848-6997 GCA_964459935.1 uncultured Methanosarcinales archaeon
CGAACTCCAGGAGGGTGTTGACGAATACGTCATCCTCTACAGCTGCTCTTGGAACGACGGTTGGGACTGTCACGGCAACTGGCAAGCGTACAAGCTCGACCTGAGCAAGAAACCACAATGCACAGGGGACCAATGCCTTGTCGACGGCGAGTGCGTTGCGAATCAGACGGTGCAAAACGAAGAGATCTGCATCAACGGAAAGATGCGATCCTTGGAAGGGATCGGACCAGACGGGCCTCCGGGATCCTAGCTACACAGAAAATCAGAACAAAGACGTGAATAGCATTCTAGAAGTCTCCAGTATGTATTGGAGAGCTACATAATCGTACTTCCAGTAAATGATATAAAACGCGCTGCTCTTCCGGTATCACACGCGGGCGTTTCCGGAGCGGCCAAACGGGCTGCGTTCAGGGCGCAGTGGCTCAGTGCCTTCGCAGGTTCGAATCCTGCCGCCCGCAGCCAAAAACATAAATACGCTTCTTTTGTTCCAACTAGCATGGCGGACGTATGGGTCGAGAAGCATACACCCCAATCGACAGATGAGATACAAGGCCAGGACAAAGCAGTCCAACAGCTCAAACAGGAACTCGACGACGCAGACTCGCCCATCCTACTCCACGGTCCGCCCGGGACGGGCAAGACCAGCGCACTACATGCCATAGCAAACGAAAACGGATGGGAGGTCATCGAGGTCAACGCCTCCGACGTGCGGAATAAAAAGAATATTAAGGATATCGTCGGAGGAGCACTGAAGCAACAGAGCTTGCTCGCGACCAACAAAGTGATTCTCGTGGACGAAGTGGACGGCCTCGCGGGCAACAAGGACAGGGGCGGCGTGCAAGCGATCAAAGAACTCACCAAAGAGGCAGCCTTCCCCGTCGTGCTCACGGCGAACGATCCCTATCAGGACAAGATCCGCTCCCTACGGAAACAGAGCGAGATGATCGAGTTCGGTCACCTCGACTATCGCAGCGTCCGCGCTCGACTCAGACAGATAGCGGAGAAGGAGGGCATCGCGTACGACGAGGACGCTCTGACCGCCTTGGCCAGGCGGGCGGGGGGTGACATCCGGGGTGCGATCACGGACATGCAGGTCATCGAGCCACCGATCACCAAAGAGAAGCTCGACGTGCTCGGGGGGCGCGAACAACAAGACAGCGTCTTCGACGCCCTGCAACGCGTCTTCAAGACCACCAGCGCGGACACGGCACGCGGCGCGTTCGACCAGACCGATCTTGACCTGGACGAAACGTTCGACTGGATAGAAAATAACATACATCGTGAATACACGAAATCCAAGGATCTGAGCAGAGCGTTCGACGCGCTCAGCATCGCCGATATCTACCAGAGCAGGATCCACAACTGGCAGCACTACAGGTTCTACGTATACATCTACGACCTCCTCACCGCGGGCATCGCTCTCGCAAAGGACGAGAAATACTCGGGCTACACCAGGTATAAGCGCAGTAGGAAGGGCTGGAAGATCTGGCAGGCCAACCGGCAGAACGCGAAGAAGGAATCCATAGCCACCCGACTCGCCACCGTCACGCACACGTCAGAAGACAACGCGAAACACGATGCACTGCCGTACTTCCGGAAAGCCGGTGAGTCGTTCACAGAAAAACTCGCAGACTCCCTCGAACTCGATGAAGACGAAACCGAATGGTTGACCGCATGAATACCACGAAGAGCACAAATATCGATCCGTCGACTCCTTGTTACCTACATTGAGGCCTCGCAAAGCACCAACTGTGTCATAGCAGCCACGCCTGCCGCTCGCCCAGGAGTCACCAAAACCTTTAAATACGAACTGAGCTGTTACATAGACTATCATGCCATCCGTCTTCCGGCGCTCCCTGGACTTTCTCAACCAACTCGGTATCTACGACGTTGTTCTACCATTCCTCCTCGTCTTCACGATCGTCTTCGCAATCCTCGAAAAATCGGAGATATTCGGCACGGAAGGCGACCACACCAGGAAAGACCTGAACGCGATGGTCGCGTTCGTCATGGCACTCCTCGTCGTCGGGAGCTCCCGACTCGTCTCAATCATCAACGAAGGCGTCGCCCACGTCGCCCTGCTCGTCGTGATCTCCATCATGTTCCTCATGCTCGCCGGGAGCTTCCACGAGAGCGAAGAGTTCTTCCTCACCGGCAAATGGCAAACACTGTTCATGGTACTCGCCTTCATCGGCATCGTACTGATATTCCTCAACGCAGCAGGCGTCCTCACGCTCGCCTACAACTACGTCAGCGTGTACTGGAACGCGGCAACGTTCTCCAGCGTGATACTCTTAGTACTCATGGCACTCGCGATGGGCTTTGTCGTCCGAGAACCGAACCGAGGTGAAACCTGATGGCACTCTTCGAACAGTTCATATTCGATCTCAAACAACTAGGCGTCGTCGACGTACTCCTACCGTTCCTCTTGGTCTTCACCGTGGTCTACGGCGTCCTGCAGAAGATCAAGATATTCGGTGACGAGAGCAAGCGGTTCAACGTCGTCATCGCCCTCGTCATGGGCTTCGGCGTGGTCATACCGCACGTGCTCAACCCCGGTAGGCGTAGCGTCGTGGATATCATCAACGCCGCACTCCCAGAGATCTCACTCATCGCGATAGCCATCGTCATGTTCCTCCTCATCGTCGGCGTCTTCGGCAACGACATCGAATTCGCCGGAGCGGGAATCACCGGATGGGCGGTCATGCTCAGCCTCGTAGCGGTCATCCTCATCTTCGGCAACGCTGCCGGAATCTTCCAGATGCCACAGCTCCTCTACTTCCTGGAGGATCCGCAGATACAGTCCCTCATCGTCGTCATCCTCGTCTTCGGCATCATCATCTGGTTCATCACCGCGGAGCCCGAGAAGGATGACGAGACAGAGTTCCTCGAGGGCTTCAGCGATATCGTGCAAGAGTAACGATGGCAACGTTCCTCGACGCGACGGTACTCGGATACTTCAAACCGGTCGCCACGTTCCTCCTGGTCTGGGTCATCGCGTACGGGGCGCTCCAGACCGTATCGCCCTTCGGCGATGACACGCAGGGACTCAACGCGCTCGTCGCGTTCGCCGTCGCCATCCTTACGATACTCACGGCACCGGCGCTCTCGTTCCTCCAGTACGTCTTGCCATGGATGGCCGTCGTCGCCATCGCGTTCTTCTTCCTCGCCTTCACGTTCATGGCGCTCGGCGCGGACATGGAATGGATACAGGAGAACATCCTTGCAGGCTCGATGGGCTGGGTCATCTTCATCGGCGTCGTCCTCGCCCTCTTCGGCCTCGGACACGCCCTCGGCGGGGGGAACCAGCAGACAAGTCCCCAACAGACAAGCCCACCGATTCAGCAGAACCTCTCCCAGGAAGAACTGGAGCAACGGTACGAACAACGCCAGGGAGAACCAGGGCAGGCACCAAGTGACCGTCCACCAAGACAACAGCAAACACAGGGATCAGAACCGCTGCCGCAAGAACTCGACGAGGAAGGGAACAGCTTCGCTGCCCGCATCATCTACGTGTTCACGCATCCACAAGTGCTCGGCCTCCTCTTCTTACTCCTCTTGGCAGCGTTGACGATAGCCAACCTTGCAGGACAGAACTAGTCTTGATCTAACTTGTCAACCGCTGACGTCAGCTTGTTGACGGATTCTGAGAACTTCGGGACCATCTCGGAGAACGCCTTGTGCATCGCTTCGATCTCCGACGCAACATCTGACAGATTCTGATCGTATTCACCGACCTTACCAACGATGGCGCCGTGCAGCTTCTCAAACCGACGAGTCAACGATTCCAGTTCGCGCTCCAACTCGTCGATACGTTGCTCAGTATCGTTCTTCCACTCCACCACCTGGCGGATATCATCCTCGAGCTCATCCCACTTCTCATCGATGATACTCTCCACGAGCTCCTCGGTACTCTCATCCGCTGGCTCTGCAAGATCCGGGCTCTGCTGCTTCGACGTATCGCCCTGAACGCTTCCCATGACATCCGGAAAGTCCTTCGTCACGTTCTCCGCCTCTCTCGCCGGGTTCATGTCGGACTGCGTCATGGCATCGAAGATCTGCGACGACTTGTAACCGTCACTCTGCAGGGATTCAACAATCTTATCGTCGCTCATCCCCTCTTGACGCATCTTGCGAACCCTGTCAACA
>CAYWOP010000032.1:7007-8739 GCA_964459935.1 uncultured Methanosarcinales archaeon
GCTCATATCTACAATCAGCGCTCCGTAAACATTTAAACCTTTTCACGCATGCTCTTCCAGCATCTCCTCGAGCTGCTCCTGCGTGACGAACCGCGACGGGTCCCACAGGTCGATATAGTTCTCCAACACCTGCAGCTCGTGTTCACGAACGCTGTCGCCGACCTGTTCGTCGACCACGTTGAGCTTCTCCTGCAGTTCCTTCACCCTGTGCTTGAGATCGACGATATCCTGCGTGAGCGACTTCAACTCCTCCCGGAAGTCGCGTTGAAAATCCAGTAGGTTGTTCTCCGTGAGTTGCGCCTTGTTCCGTAGATTCGTATACTGCTCTTCTAACACGCGGAGACGCGAGCCCAGCGTGGTCACGTCATCCCGGATCTGCTCGCCCTGCTCGGACTCGTCCCGCTCCTGCGTAGCCTCACGTTCTTGTGCTGGCTCGTCAGGAAACAGCTCCGGCTCCGGCATAATATTTATATAGAAATGCGGCGCGTGTATAATAAGTTTTCCCATGGCCTTATTCGACAACGATACCGGTTCTTACAGCGTAGAACAAGAGGGAGAAGACCGTATCTTACGCATCGACTACGAGAACGTTCCCCGGTTCCCCAGCGTGGAAGATGATGCCGCGGCCATGAGCCGTGTCATCGACCTGATTATCGAGAACCCGAACGTCACGAAGATCGTGTTCAAACAACGCCGCGAATACGTCTACGACTACAGCCAGACACAGATACTGCGAGAGATCGCACTGCTGTACAAAGAACTGGTCCGGAACAAGGAGCTCTTCAATGTTGAATTAGCTGACGACTCCAGACACACCACGGTCTCTGAGATCCAACAACTCGTTTTTCAGAAACTGAAGACGGATCCGGTCGGGTGCTATGTGGAGCTGAAACGACTCGACCGGCGAGAACGCGTCCAAGCGGAGAAGTCCATAGGAGAGGAACACGAGGCCCACGAGCGGTTCGAACAACTCCTCGCCTACCTGCTCAACAAGCTCGAGAACACGAGGATCATCACCCTCGCCAAGCCGTACCTCAGCGGGCACCACGTCGGAGACCGAGAGATCTACAGGAAGATCTTCGCACCAGCTATCAAACCAGACTTCATGTTCACCAAGCTGATGAGCAGCTACCCGTCCAAGGCGAGCGAGCTCGAGAGCTACACCGTGGACGATATCGAGGTCACGATCTTCGAACTCGACGAGAACGTCCAGCAACTCTATCACGTCAACCCGCCAGAGTTCAAGCTCGTGGAAGAGAAGTATGAACTGCTCGACATGGCGCGGAACATCATGGCCGAGCACAAGCCCAGCAGGGAGGAGTTCGTCGAGCCTGAACGCATGCGCCAAGTGTTCAAGGACGTCGGCCAGGACCTCATCGAGGAGCTCGCAGAGTACAAGCAACTCGCGCTCGATCCTGACGAGGTCGATGAACTCACAGATATACTTATCAGGTACACGGTGGGATTCGGCCTGATCGAAGTGCTGCTCGCGGATGAGAAGATACAGGATATCACGGTGAACAGCCCCACAGGAAAAATACCAATATTCGTGGTCCACCAGGACTTCGGCGAGTGCAAGACCAACATCATACCGAGCCTGAGCGACACGGAGAGCTGGGCCACGAAGCTCCGCCTCATCAGCGGGCGACCCCTGGACGAAGCGAACCCGATCATGGATACAGAGATAACAATCCCGGGCACGGCGAAGGCACGCGTCGGCGTCATCACAGAA
>CAYWOP010000033.1:0-8620 GCA_964459935.1 uncultured Methanosarcinales archaeon
TACTTTGTAAGCTACGCTACGCCTCCAACGGTTCGATCTTCTGGAACGCTTCGCTTGCGATACTGGGTCTGCAGATTCCGTGAAACGCCACTGAGCAGCGTTTATACCTCTCCCAGCGAATAGATACGCTCCATCACGGCGCCAGGTTCCTCTGCAGTGAACGGTGCACCAACGTGAACGGAGATGTCCGACCCAAGGCTTTCTGAGAGTGGCTCACAAAATCCAGTGACACGCATCGGCAACACCGGTATATCCGTCGAGCGAATCACATGTTCGAACCCCCGTCGAGCCTCGCCCTGCTTTCCGGGCTCCAAGATCCCCCCTTCGGGAAAGATCATGACACATTCCCCGGAACGTAAGCGTTCCATCGCGTTTCCCATCAACCCCTCTAGCGATCCGGCCCATCGCCGCACAGGGAACGCGCCTAGCGGTTTGATGAACAACCGTATATACCAAGCGTCGTAGTAGGACCGCGTGGTGAGGAAGTGAATAGGAGCTATGCGGTTGAATACACGGAACGGTAAGAGCGTGAGTAGGAACGGATCCAGGCGAGACACATGATTCGATGCGATGAGCAGCGGCGGTTCCAGCTCAGGCTCTGCCACCTCTACAGTTACACCGAAGGAAAGCTTTAAACATGTGCGTAACAGAGGATACGCAAAGAGTTGCGTGCTTCGAACCATACTATCTCACCATGAAACTTTCATTTAACTGTCGTGTGCTATCTGTCCGTCGAAGCGGCATAGCATTGATCGTGTTAAGCCTTGGCTTGGTAGGCCTCGGTTTCGCCAGTAGAGCACACTGGACGTACGCCGGCATCGTCGGCATCGTACTCGGTACAATCCTGCTCTTCTTTAAAAACTCCTTTGTAGTGTTCCGCGCACGGAGAAACGTCAAGGAGCGGATCGATCGCGTCCTGTCCGTCTCCGGCCTCTCATACACTGAAGAGGAGAATACCGTCCAGGTACCGCCGGCCAACACGACACTTCGGCTCCATGGAGACGGGCCCGTACTGCTGCAGATAGAATCCGTAGAAACAGACCAGCAACGGTATCTCACCACCACAATTCTTAAATATCAACGACACGACATATAGCCGTATGGCGACTGCGACGGTCTCACAAACGGAGATCATCGATGCACCACGAAAAAAAGTCTACGATTTTCTCGTAAAACCCCATAAGATACCACTGATCCTCCCGGGTCTCATAGAAAACACCAATATTCCAGACCTCCCGCTCAAAGAAGGAGACCGGTTCAACTACAAATACGAGATGTACGGCGTCGTCCTCGAAGGCGAATGGATCGTCACCGAACTCGACGAGCCCAACACATACCGGGCCAGGACAACAGGGGACACGGAAAGCACATGGGAGTACAACCTCTCCGAAGACGACGGGACGACCACCGTCCACCTCCACATTGATTACGAGATCCCTGAAAGCGTCCTCGAACGCGTTCAGACGAGTGCCATGAAACGGATGAACACCAAGGAAGCCGACACATTACTACATAACCTCAAAACAATCTGCGAAATGAAAGGCTAATGCCAGCCGTACTCCTCGATCTACCCGAACAGGAACGCCCAGGACACACCGCTCTCAAACACGCGTATCATCAAATCGTGGGAGACCGTACGACCGCCCTTATCGGTATCGAACATAAGCCCAACGGAGCCCCCTACATACCTCACGACTCAAACCTGTTCTGCTCCCTCTCACACACGACAAGAACAGGACTCGGTATCGTCGCACCGTATCCCGTCGGAGCCGACGTCGAGACCGTTACACCCCGGGACGATGCCGTCCTCCCATACATCACGGTCGAGGAAGAACGCGACTTCATCGCGGACACACCGCTCGGTCTCACAACAGCGTGGACGATTAAAGAAGCCGCTCTCAAGGCAACCGAACACGGACTGACAATACCCCCGACGGCCGTCCGCATCACCTCTAAATATAAAAACACGTACGACGTCCACCATAGTAAGAGCAAGAACGAGTGGAAAGCACGAACGACCCGCTACGAGGACCGCATAGCCACAGTTGTCTGGCCACGACACGAAGATGAACCAACTCTCCATCGGTATCAAAGCACCCACCTACCGCTTCCCGCCACACAGCCGAACGGTGAGTGAGCTTGACGAGGAAGACGCCCTCGACGCCGCCCCTGACGTACTGCGCGACTACGGGTTTCACACGTGTCACATAGCACAAGACCATGAAGAAGTATACAAGATACTCATCCAAACCGGTCAAGACATACTGGAACGGGCCGATCTCGCTCCAGAGGCCGTGGATATGCTGTATCTCTACACCGGGACCGGCTTTGCCACCGGAGACCACACACTCTCATCATTCACCTACACGTCTCACCGCGTCCACAAGGATCTCGGCCTCGACAACGCCTCGACCATCACCACCAGCGAGCAAGGATGTAGCGGACTTCTCACGACCATCGATATGGCCAAACATCGAATACAGAGCACAAAAGACACCACGGCGCTCGTACTCGCAGCGGACAAACTCGAGACACCGACACGGGACATCATGTACAACGTCATGAGTGATGCGGCGGCTGGCTGTATCGTCACAGAATCCAACACAAACACAATCACCGCATACTACCAGACAACAAAATCGCACTACTGGAACACACCAAACGCCACACAAGAACTCCTCGCTACCTACTTCCCACTCAGCGAACGCACCATCCAAAACGCGCTAGCCGAACACGACTACACCAAACACGACATCGATCACATCATACCCCATAACATCAGCGTGGAGAGCTGGGATATACTAGCTGAACTAACAGGTATTGCAAAAGAGAAAATCTGGCTTGACAACGTGTCACGACACGCGCACACTGTCTCCACCGATCACGTTATCAACCTACGGGACATGATCGACACAGGGCGATGTACCGACGGCGATACCAGCCTGTTATTCACGTTCGGCTTCGGCGCGACATGGACCTGCATGATACTGGAGCACTAACATGAGAGATGCCACACTCATCACCGGGGCAACAGGGATGATCGGATCGCAGATAATCAGAGCCCTCTTGCAGAAGAGTGACCACGAGCTCTATCTCCTGCTGCACGAAACCGGCACTGAGCAACCGAAGGAACACGTAATGAACATCCTGGACCAGAACACCGATGCTTCACGCGTCACCTGCCTCAACGGAGACATAACGGAACAGGACTGTGGCATCACGACCCCGCGCGAACTGCACGAAACTGTTACGGGCGTCATCCATGCAGCAGCTACGACCCGCTTTGACCTAGATCTCGAAGAAGCTCGCAGCATCAACGTCGACGGCACCGAAAACGTCGCCGCCCTGGTATCGAAATGTCCGAACCTCCAGCGGTTCGCTTTCCTCAGCACGGCGTACGTCAGCGGCAAACGCACAGGACGGATATTCGAGGACGACCTCGAGCACGAAGCCGGGTTCGTCAACACCTACGAGCAGACGAAATACGAGGCCGAAGAACGCCTCCGAGCGCAAGATCTGCCCGTCGCGACCTACAGGCTCTCCACCGTTCTCGGGGACAGCGAGACAGGAGAAGTAACACATTATACAGCCCCCCACAAGGCACTCCGCATGTTCCATCTCGGACTGACCTCGATGCTCCCCGGAGATCCCGCATATCCAGTGGATCTCATCCCGACAGACATCGCCGCAGAGGTCGTCACCCGCCTCTACCTGCAAGGAGCCAATCGAACATACCACGTCGTCGCGGGCGAGGAAAAGTCGTATACACTACGAGAGGTCATCGACAAAAGCTTCACATACCTTGACAAGCACGACCCGGAGTGGAACGCATCAGAACACACAAAGCCCTCAATCACCTCGCAAGACACGTTTGATTCGTTCCTGCAAAGCGTTGAGAAGACCGGTAACCCGCTCGTGTTGAACGTGCTTCAAGCGCTACGCCACTTCGCCCATCAACTCTCATATCCAAAAACCTTCGACCGAACACACATCCACGAGGACATCCCGGAGTATGACGAACTCATGCCGTCTGTCGATGACTACTACGAAGATGTCGTGAAACACTGCATCGAAACCAAGTGGGGGAAAAGAGGATGACTGAGGAAGATCTCCTCGCATTCATCAACGACGAACTCGTCGAGGACGACACAGTAACTGCGGAGACACCGTTATTCGAGGAGCGCTACATCGACTCGATGAATATCCTCGATCTCATCGGTTTCATAGAGGAGCACACGGGAGCAGAGATCCAGGACGACGATCTCGTTATGGAGAACTTTCGCACCCCACGCGCAATGACGGAGACGTTCCTCAGATGAACAGGAAACGTCTCGAGCGCAACGGATATACCACCACGGACGGTGTCGCCGAACTGACCGGCAAGGCACTACGCGTATACGAACACTACTGCCGGACGCTCAGAGCGCGATTCGGCGACCGTCATATAGAGGCCAAAAGAACCATCTCAGAGGAAGTCCTCGAGCGCAGCGGTCACCGCGAGCACTTTGGCGAACAACTCGTAACCGCCCCGCTTCGCACACCCGCGGCCTGCCTGCACGTCTATCCACAATTCCAAGATTCCCAAGTCAACAACACGACGTGCACGGTGCAAACCACGTGTGGTCGACGCGAAGAGACAAACTCGCCGTATCGCCTCACGAGGTTTCACATGTTCGAAGTAGTGTGCCTCGGGACTGACGACTACATCGAAGACAGGAAGGACGTACTTACCCAGCGATGTCTCGACCTCGTCAACGAGGTCCAACTCCCCGGTGCACTGCAACACGCTACAGACAGTTTCGTCCCCAGCAGCGAGGGAGCCAGGATACTGCAGCGCCTCAAAGGACTCAAGCAGGAATACATCGCAGCGGAAACCGATACTGCGCTGTTCTCCATCAATATGCATGAGCGGCACTTTGGCAAAAACTTTAATATCACACACTCCACTCAGGAATATGTCGCAACACTCTGTATAGCGTTCGGTCTCGAACGCATCACAGCCACCAGCCTACAGGCTTGGGGAGAGGACGAGGAGAACTGGCCCGAAGGGTTCCGACGATGACATTGCAGCATACACCAGACCGTTCACAGGACGTCCCGACGAAACTCAAGGAAGAGGGGCGATGGCACCTCCTACCACTTTACTATCTGTGCAAGACGAGCTTCATGGGTCGCGAAGGTATCCGTAACGGGGGAAGCCCTGCGTTCGCCGACCACGTCTATCAGAACGAAGCCAGGGGACACTCCCTGTTCGGACGCATCGTCGACTGGTGCCTACTGCGATTACGCGCGTCACGCTCGATGCGCAATCGGTACATCCGCGCTAAGGAAGAGATACGCGAGCATGTAATGTCGAACAAGGATGCCACGGTACTATCAGTGCCCAGCGGGTACGCTCGGGAGCTTCACGAAGTCGCCACCGAACTTCGGGATCACCCACGTTATGAGAGCATGACACTGTTCGCCATCGATTTGGACAAAGAAGTACTGGAAAGCATCCCCGACACCCACGATATCGCCAAGCGTCAGGGGGATGCTCTCCAACGCAGTACGTATCAGGACATTCAACCCAGCATGGTGGTCAGCACCGGTTTTACCGAGTTTCTCGATGATGAACAGGCGCAGAGATTTTTCACCATCGTACACGAAGCCCTCCAAGAGGGAGGACGTTTCGTCACGTCCGGGATGCAACCGCAACCCATGGCCGACTACCTACTCAGGAACCTCGCAGATATCAACACTTCCTACCGTGGCCCGGAAGCACTACAAAGCATGGCAGACAAGGCCGGTTTCAGCACGTATCACACGGAACGCGACGACCACGGCCTGCAGACTGTACTCACGGCACGAAAATGATGGATGAACTACGTACAGTGGAGAGCAAGATATTTGATGAGCGATACGACTGGGACGCCATCGACCCGGAGCGTGCCAAAGCAAACACCCGCGTACTGGATCTCGTGCGAGAAGCATGTCTCATCGAATCCTACTTTGCGGTCTACGTAGGGCAGATGATGGAGATGTTCTGGTACGACGTCGATGCCACCTCGGTCTATACGATTGAGGCGTTCGAGGCATACACGCACTACTACCTCCTGCGGCGCTACCTAGAGACCGTCGGGTACAAGCCCGTGACCGACGACGAGGTGCGTGAACTCCGCGAGCAGGAGCGAGGCGTAGACCACGATGATGAAATCGAAGAACTCGTAAACTTCATGGCCACCGAGCACTTCGCTGCACACTTCTTCAACGACCTCGCGGATCGTACAGACGAGCAGGTACTTGAAAAGATGCTCCACAACCTCGCGGAGGAAGAGGTATCCCACGCGAAGTTTGCGAAGGATCTCCTGGAGAAACGGCTTGAAAAGGAAGCGACCTCGCGCGACGAGATCCTGGAACATGCGCAAGACTTCCAACACGTTGGTTCCTACGTGCTACCGACCGTCTCACGGGTGAGCGAGGATAACCTCCAAATCATACAAGAGTTCAATGAGATGGTGGAAGACCTCACAGGCACGTCGGTGAGTGAGTACAAAGCGAAGGGAGGAACACGATGATATCGGACACGGAACGCTACATCCTCAGCTACTACAGAGCGTGCGAGCTAGCAGGGGCACGACTGTTTGCCAAGCTCGCTTTCGTCACGGAGATTGATGACATCCGCACTCCGCTGACACATCACTGCCTTGAAGAGGCCGAGCACGCATGGCTGTGGACAAAAACCTTGCGGGATCTCGGAGCAACGCCCGAGAAGGTGACGCAGACGTACCAGACCGAATACGGAAAGGAGTACGGTATGCCGTCTACCGCTCTGGAGATTCTCTGCTTGACGCAGGTCTTCGAACGGAGAACGCTGAAGCACTTCAAGGAGCACCGCGACATGGAGGATGTGCATCCGCGAGTCAGAGAGGCCTTGCAAGAGATGATAGAGGACGAGGAAGGCCATCTCAGCTGGGTACGGGAACGGCTCGACGAATACGAGGACCAGGAGGAGATTGAGTCAACCATGGAGGAATTCTTGGAGGTTGATGAGAACGTGTACAAGCGACTACGGGAACAAGAACCGTTCAACTCATACTTCGGTGCCTACAATGGATGAAGTGATCACCATACTACGGGAAGTCCTGTACCTATCTGAAGACGAAGTGAGTCCTGAAACGGAACTGGACACGCTCATCGAGGACTCTATGGACGCGATAGAACTCATTGCCGTGCTTGGAGATCGATACGACGCATCTATCGAACCTGACGAGATGGAGGAGATCGAGACCGTGCAGGACCTGATAGAGTACGTGGAAGCGAACAAAGGGACCGGAAGCGGAGACGCGCTTGAGGCGCTCTAACATGCGTCCAGAAGAGCTCGATCAACCCGGTGTTGCGGAGACCCGTGAGGCAACCTCTGCGTTCGTCACGGAACATATCCGTGAGAACGCCCTTACATGGGAGCGCGAAGCATCCTTCCCGGAACGGTTACTTCCCCGCTTGGCCGAAAACGGCCTGGTCGGGCTGTCGTTGCCCGAGGAACATGAGGGTCACGGCAAGTCTCTCTGGCATGAGGTCGCTATGGTGGAAGAGCTAGCTACGTGTCATGCTCTCGGATGGGCATTATCTGTCATGGCGCACACAAATATGGTAGCCCCGTTACTTCACCAACTCGGAAGCGAGGAGCAGTTAGATAGCGCTCTTGCACCCGCTTTGTGCGGCGAGCACTATCTTGCGTTGGGGGCGACCGAAGCAGGGTCAGGTTCCGATCTCACCGCGGTTTCTACCAGGGTAGAGGACGGCCGTCTTCACGGTGAGAAGTATTACATAACGAACGGATCGGTGGCTCGCTACGTGCTCGTGTTGGCTCGGCTTGGCTACCGTGAGAATCTGTGGTCCCTCGGCTTTGTGCTCGTGGATACAGAAGCGGAAGGTGTCACAACGGAGGAGATCGAGACAAGCGGGTTGAAGTCCGGTGATACGGGAGCGTTGCGATTTGATGGGTACGAAATAGATGAGCGGAGCGTCGTCGGTGAGCCCGGGAACGCCTTCTTCCAATTACTCGAGGGGATGAAGCGAGAGCGTCTGCTCGGAGCTGCTGGGTTGAACTCGCTCTCGCTTCACGTTCTGGATAAGACTGTTTCTTTTCTCCAGGACCGTGAGCGGTACGGCGAATCACTGAGTGAGAAGCAGGTGATACGCCATCGTATCGCTACGCTACGCAGCCGGGTGGAAGCTGCTCGACAGCTCACGTATCGAACACTTCAAGAATTTGTGAGTAACGGGAACGTGGATAATGAAGCACTGATGGTGAAGATACATGCGTACGAGACGGCGCAGGACGTAATCGATTACTGCACCCATATTCATGGAGCACAGGCGTTCAGTGAAACGCACTGGCTCGCGCATCTCAGCCAGGATAGCCGGGCGTTCACCTTGGCAGCGGGAAGTGCGGAAGTGCTCCGCGACATGTTAGCGCAGCAGATGCAGCTGTAGCTCAGGCAGGCTTCAGTGACTATGCTGTTTCAGTATGGAATTTGGAGTGCTTCGTAGTTCAGGAAACTCTTGGTGAGATTTGCCTTACTACGCCTCCAACGGTTCGATCTTCTGGAACGCTTCGCTCGCGATGACGGACTCG
>CAYWOP010000034.1:0-5889 GCA_964459935.1 uncultured Methanosarcinales archaeon
CATCACAGAACCACTCAACCCGCAAGGCCAGGCCTACGCGTTTCGTCGGCACCGCGACGACCCGTGGACCCTCCCGCTCTTCGTGCAGAACAACATGATCACGGACCTCGCCGCGGGCCTGCTTAGTTTCATAGTGGACGGGAACCGAACGATGCTCATCGCCGGGACTAGGAGCGCAGGAAAGACTTCGCTCCTCGGATCACTTCTTGTCGAGATCATGCGCAAGTATCGTATCATAACTATCGAGGACACCATGGAACTCCCGACGTCCAGCCTGCGCGATATCGGATACAATATCCAACCGATGAAGGTCGCCGGCGCGCTCAGCGACTCGGAGTCGGAGATATCCGCTTCGAAAGGAATCCGCACGACGCTACGTATGGGCGATAGCGCGTTGATCGTTGGAGAAGTGCGGAGCAAGGAGGCGCAAGCACTGTACGAAGCGATGCGTATCGGCGCCCTGGCCAACGTCGTCGCCGGAACGATCCACGGTGACAGTCCGTACGGCGTGTTCGACCGCGTCGTGAACGAACTCGACGTGCCACGGACGAGCTTCAAAGCGACGGATATCATCGTCGTCGCGAATCAGATCAAGAGCGCGGACGGGCTCCAGCAGAAACGCCGCGTCACTCGGATCACAGAGGTGCGGAAAGAGTGGGAGCACGACCCGAGCGACGAGGGCGGTTTCGTCGACCTCATGCGATACAACAGTGATACTGATCGACTGGAACCGACGGACGAGCTGCTCAACGGTGACAGTGACGTCCTGAAAGATATCGCCGGGAAGGTGCAGGAATGGGCGGGGGACTGGAGCGCTGTGTGGGAGAACATCAAGCTCCGCGCGAAAATCAAGGACTACCTGGTAGAGGTCGCCGAGCAGGAGGAGGACCGGGAACTCCTCGAGGCCGAGTTCGTCGTCTCCGCCAACGACCATTTCCACAAGATCAGCGACAGCGTGAAACGACGCACTGGCGAGCTCGACCCGGACCGTATCTTCTTCGAATGGAAGGAGTGGCTGCACCGAGAGGTGCGCAAGCGTGAGTGACGATATCGAGGAGTTCAAGGACAAGTATTTAGCGCGTCTTGATGATGAACTCCAGGATTCCCGTAACGTGCAGTCACATGGATACGAGGAGTTCCGTAAGATGTCCCTCCCGCCGGAGCTCTCGCTGTACGAAAAGCTCTGCCGGTGGAGCGGGCGACTCCTCCAGGTAGAGCCGGACGAGGAAGAGGCGGAGAAGCTGCGACGCAACCTCGAGGTGGCGCACCTGGACGTCACACCGCGTGGCGTGCTGAGCTTCGCCATCCTCGCTCCGCTCCTCTTCATAGTCGTCGCGAGCCTGCTCGGCTACACGCTTCCCGCATTGCTCACACCGCAGCAGGGCGGCAGCCTTTTCATGCTCTTCTTCGCCGCCCTCACGGGCTTGATCATGATCTACCCGTTGAAGAACCTCCCTTACTTCTTCGCGAACTACTGGCGTATGAAAGCGAGCAACCAGATGGTCCTTTGCGTGTTCTATATCGTCACGTTCATGCGCCACACGAGCAATCTCGAGCTCGCCATCGACTTCGCCGCGAACCACCTCTCTCCTCCCCTTTCCCTTGATATGAAACGGTTGATCTGGGAGATCGAGACACGTGAGCACAGCTCGCTCGGCGAAGCCCTCGACGAATACTTGGAGAACTGGCGGGACTGGAATGATGAGTTCATCCAGTCGATGCAGCTCATCGAGTCCAGCCTGTACGAGAACGATGAGTCCCGCCGCCTCGACAGTCTGGACAAGGCGCTCGACGTCATGCTCCAGGAAACGTACGAGAAACTCTTGCACTACGCGCACAACCTCAAAGGACCCTTGCAAGCACTGCACATGATGGGCATCGTCCTCCCTATCCTCGGCCTCGTGATACTTCCATTGATGGTCAGCTTCCTCCCGAGCGTCCGGTGGTATCATATCATGGTCGTGTACAACATCGGCCTGCCCTGTGGAGTATATTATATGGGGAAGCGGATCATGAGCAAACGACCCACCGGGTACGGACAGACGCAGATGCGTGACGTGGATGAGAAGCGCGAGAACGTTACCATAAACCTGTTAGGAGCGGAAGCGCAGTTCAGCCCGGTGTGGATAGCCGGTATGATCTTCACGATATGCTTCGCCATCGGCGCCTCACCGATCATCATGCACATGGTCAATCCCGGCTTTGACATTGTCATGGGCGAGGAAGGTATCACTGCTATTGAAGGGTATCAGAGCGATGAAGCAACGTTCTACTTCCTCGGCTATAGACCGCTCATACAGAACGGCGAGCAGACCGATATCTTTGTAGGACCGTTCGGCCTGGGAGCCACCCTGCTCAGCCTGTTCATACCGTTATCCGCTGGCCTCGGCCTCGGCGCGTACTACCGGTTGCGGAGCAAGGACGTGATCAAGATCCGGGAGAAATCGAAGGAACTGGAAGAGGAGTTCGCCGGTGCGCTGTTCCAGCTCGGGAACCGCCTCGGCGACGGCTTGCCACCGGAGATCGCGTTCAGAAAAGTCGCACAGGTCATGGACGGGACGACATCTGGAAAGTTCTTCAACCTCGTCAGTACGAACGTGACGAAGATGGGCATGGGCATCGAGAAGGCGATATTCGACCCGAACCAAGGCGCGCTGCAGTACTTTCCAAGTAATCTGATCGAGAGCAGTATGAAAGTGTTGACGCAAGCGGTGGAGAAAGGGCCGCACGTGGCGAGCCGGGCGTTGATGAACGTGTCCGAGTATATCAAACAGATGCACCGCGTGGACGAGCGACTGCGAGATCTCCTCGCAGATATCGTGAGTGACATGCGGTCGCAGATCAGCTTCCTCACCCCGGCGATAGCCGGCATCGTCGTGGGTATCACGAGCATGATCACGAAGATACTTGGGAGTCTCTCTAACAACATTTCGAACTTGCAGACCGAAGCCGCTTCGGGAGCTGGAGCCGGCGCGGGGGGATTCGGTGCCGGCCTGCTCGACCTGTTCGGCACGGGGATGCCGACGTACTGGTTCCAGGCCATCGTTGGACTCTACGTGGTGCAAGTTGTCTATATCCTGACCGTGCTTGTTAATAATGTACAGAACGGGAGCGACGCTGTGAAGAAACATGATCTCCTTGGCACGTACTTGGTACGGACCACGCTGACGTACTGCGTCATCGCCGCGGTCGTGATGATCATCTTTAACTTCATCGGCGGGACGGTCATCGGACCGCAGATAGCTGGATCCGGTTGATCCGAATATGAGAACATATGTACCGTGTTATTGTGATTGAGTGTCTGGTGCTATGTCACGGTGAGGTAGAGCGGCACATGGTCTCCGTGCTGCGTGCCCTGACCACTGTCTTTCACTGAAACGACGAACTCATGGTTTCCTGTGGATAACTTGCTCGTGTCGAACCGTAGCAGCGTCCGATACGTGCTGTTCGGAGGAACTGTGAAGGATTCATCCATAAGGACGGTTTCCGCCACCGGATCGAAATCTTCGAACGGTTGACCCGTGCTATCCGAGGGTTGGAGGAGATTAACTTGAAACGTTTTCTCGGAGTCTGCAGGGTTGGAGACGTGTATACGATAGTCGACCGATTCTCCTTGTGACGCCTCGCGATCTGGACGTTCTACACTCACCAGGTTCTCCTGGATGCCGTGAGAGACCGTTCCTTCGATGGCGTTGGTCTGTCGCTGCGTAGCGTCCAGTAGCGACGTGAACGCTATCATTCCCGTTCCGAGGATAGCGATGACGATGATGAGCGAGACGATCAGGTTCATACTCATCTGGACACCGCGTTTCATACCGTTACTAACGGCAATCGACAGTATTTAAGCATACCGCTTGATAACATTTAAAAGAGGTCATCACAGGAAGATAAATATGCGAAAAGCACTGCTGTCAATACTGCTTCTTGTAAGTTCCGTTATAGCGTTTAACACGGTCTCTCCTTCTGATGGCTTCACCGTCGCACCACAAGAGGTCCAACCCGGAGAGGAAGTCACGGTCACCGTGGAAGACGACTCGATCTACAACCAGGGCTACTGGCGCCGCGGAAGCGGTCAGTGGCAGGTCTTCCGCTTCGGTGAGCAGGAAGTACACCGGGATGCGGTATCGACGCAACTTTCCTTCGACGAGCCGGGACGGTATACCATCGGTATCTACAGCGCAGAAGAAACTGACGACGGATGGGGATACTACGGTGATCTTGGCTATGGACTACAGGTCAGGCGTATCACCGTGTCAGATGGAGAAACTGTAGAGGATGACAGCCGAAGTACGGCTTCCTGCTCGAACAGTCGTATAGACGGGTTGGAGACCGATGTGGACTGCGGAGGTCCTGCCTGCGCTCCGTGCGGTGCGGACAATGAATGTGAAGTAGCAGGCGACTGTAAGGATGGACTCACTTGTTCAGAAGGCATCTGCCGTCCTTTATCTTCATGTGAACTTGACGTGCAAGAGGCTCGACAGTATGGCAATCAGCCATGTACCACGCAAAGTGCACTGATGGCCTGTCCCGACGGTGACATGACACACAGAGCGCGGAACGGTTGCGTACTGTCCAGTTTACGAGAAAAAGGATGGACCAGGGTGAACGACAGCGATGACGGATATGTTGGACGGTCTGAGCGAGAACAAGACGACAGAAGCGACGGTGATTCGGTCGGGAACCGGTCACAATCACAGGAACAAGATACAGGAAGCGAGGAGATTCCTGGTAACGATTCGGACGGCTACGTTGGACCGCTTGAGCAGGATGACGATGACGGTTTTGTGGGCCCTCCTGAAATAGACAGTGATAGCTGCACTGCTACCCTTGAATACTTGCAGGAGGAATGTCAGAAGATCAGCATCCGCCCTGTGAACGTATCATTCGTCTGTCCATCGAACGAGGAGATATCGTGGACGGCTCGTTCCGCTTGTGAGCGACGCGTGCTCCAGCGAAACGGCTGGACGCAGCGTTCGTACAACACATGCCAACTTGAGAACGTATCCGTGCTCTCCCAATGCGAGAACTGTGAGCAAAGCGATGCGGTACGACTCAGAGCAGCAACCTCCGGAGACTGTGGCGATGCGGAGTACCTCCAGGCCGATCTCAGCGGTGAAGGTTGTACGGTGGAATACACCGGTGGTGATATCAGCGGTGTCGGCGGCAATGCATCGGTCACGGGTGACTTGACAACGACGACGTGGTCCGTACCGAGTCTGCCTCGTGCGTGTCAGGACGTGACCGTGACGGGTGATGCGGCAGCGCTCTGGCCAGACCTGCCGCTGCGCAGCGAGCACCCTATAACCAGTACTATGGACGTGTCCGGAGAGATCTCCTTCGGGGACGGAAGCGGTCAGGATGAAACGGTGGAAGCGCAGATCACTCTCAATCCGGATCAGATACGTGATTTTGACGGCGGACACTTCCAATATCAAAACATCGTCTTCTCCGCGGGACGAAGTACTGGACCTGTTGCAAACCACACGTGGAACATTGATGGCGAACTGTTCCGGGGCGAGCGCGTCACCAGTTCCTTTGAGACACCGGGCGAGTACACCGTAGGTCTTAACGTCGCCGGAAGTTCCGACGTGGATAATGTAACGCGGACGATAACCGTGCAGGAGGCACAAGACCATCCACCAGACCGCGCACCTGTGCGGACCCGAGCGAGTGAAGCGACAGTGGGAGACGTTGTCAACGTCACACTTTCTATGACCGAGGACTACTGCACGGACCACGGACAGCTGTTCTTCATGTACGATGCTGAAGCACTGCAGTATCGCGATCATATGATCAGCTCGGCGTTCGGAAGCGGTAATCTATCGCTCGCGAGTACGAATCTCGCCGGTCCCGGAGACTGGCGGATGAGCTATGCCAGTGCGGGCAACC
>CAYWOP010000034.1:5899-8492 GCA_964459935.1 uncultured Methanosarcinales archaeon
GGGAGAACGTGGTCACCTTGCAGTTCAACGCGTTACAGTCCGGAGTGCATGAAGTGCGACTCCCGGCGGAGGATCAGTATCCGAACGATATCGTCTATGTCGCTTCGACGATGAACCGGTGCCGGACTGATGATGACAAGGACGACTATGGATTACCGAACGTGAACGTGTCGGTCAACTGATCACGCGTTGCAGCGGGCCTCGAGTACTGTATCGTTGCGTTCTGGATCCATATCCGCAAGAAGTCTATATAGCTCGCTGCGAGAACTGTTATTCACGATCGTCCAACGTATCCGCGATGTTCTGGAACCCGCTCACGAGATCGCTTGGTGCCACGATGAGCGTGGTGTTCTGCTCCGCTCCGATCTCCTGCCAGGTCTGTAACTGACGCAGCGTCAGCGCGCCCTGGGATTCGGCCATGCGGTCCGCGGCCTTGCGGAGTTGTTTGCTCGCTTCTTCCTCCGCCTCGGCTTTGGTGATACGAGCTTTCTTCTCTCGTTCCGCTTCCGCCTCCGCGGCCATGGCCCGTTCCAACTTATCGGGTAGTGTGACGTCGCGTATCTCGACGTTCGTGATTCTCACGCCCCAGTCGTCCGTCTCTTCGTCGAGGGTTTCTTGGATTTCCTGTCCGAGCTGTTCTTTCTGGCTGAGCACGAAGCTGAGGTTGTTCCGACCCACGTGGTCACGGAGGGAGGTCTGTGCGAACTTGCTGCTCGCGCTTTCGAAGTCCTCCACTTCGATGATCGCTTTTTTACTGTCGTTCACCTGGTAGTAGATGACAGCGTCGATGTTCACCGGCACTGTGTCTTTGGTCATGACTTTCTGCGGGTTGACGTCCATCGTCATGATCCGCGTGTCGATCCAGTTCACGTCTTCGAGGATGGGGATGTTCCAGAACACCCCTGCGGTCGCTTTCCGGTGGTACTTGCCGAACCTGAGGATGATCGCTTCGTTCCACTCGTTCGCCACGTTCATCGCGACCATCGTGATGAAGCCGAGCGCGATGAGTACACCGCCGGCGATCCAGTTGAAGCTTATGGTGAAGAAGCCAGTGGCTGCGATGGCGCCGCCGGTGAAGAACGGTATCGAGCTGTTCCCGCCGCTGCGAGGACTGGTCATATTTTCTGCTCGGCGATAGCTGTATTTAAGTGCTTTGTTATCAGGACTACTAGTTGGATTTTTTTGGCCCTTTTGAGCTTGTATCATTTAAGAGGGCTATATCTTCGTTGAAGTTTTCAGGTCAGTAAGCTGATGATCACCAGGGTGGCACCGAAGAGCACCAGCGCTGTGATCCAGATGGTCACTGCTCTTCCGAAGGAGACGTCGTAGAAGTAGGCCATGCCACGGATTTTCAGATATATCGCGTAGAGTCCGAGGAACGATATGACGAGGTTCGGGAAGAAGGGGAAGGCCACGGCTACGATCCCGGGCGTTTCGCCGTACGTGATGCTTTTGAACGTGTCGAGCACGCCTGTCGGTCGGAAGAGTGCTGCGGCGATCATGATGAAGAAGGTTTGCCCGAAGAGGATGAGGAACAGTGTTGTGGCGAGCGTCAGAAAGCTGAGTAGTACTCCGCCGGAAGATGGAAGGGCAGTATCAGATGCTTGCACGACACCGATCTGGATAAAGGTGATGTGGAGGGCGCACGCAATGGTAAGGATACTGAAAACGTAGGTGAGGGCATCATTCCAGCCGTCGTTGTCGAAGGGGCTCCACGCGTGAGGATGGAAGAGAAGGTGTAAGAACTTTTGAGCCACGTTCATATCGAAGAGCGGCTGTCTCTGCTATTTAAACGTAACGCTGGGCTCGCCCGGATTCGAACCGGGGACTCCTGCATTTCAGTTCCTGACAGCGCGGAGCTCTCAGGGGGCTTCAGTGCAGTGCTCTCCCACTGAGCTACGAGCCCGTATCATTGGAGAATAACCAGCTGGTTTATAAACGTGGTGTTAGCCCAAGCGTGCGGGGAGCTCGTCGAACAGTTGCTCGTTGTTCTCGTACACGAAGCCGTGCAGTCCCACGTCTTTCGCTGTCTCCACGTATTCCTGTTCGTCATCGACGAAGACGCAGTCGTCCGGGTCCGCTTCGAGCTTGGCGAGGAGTCTTTCGTAGATACGTGGTTCTTCCTTCACCGCTCGGTACTTGTAACTGTACATGCGTTTGTGTGTCCATTCGTTCACGTCCAGATGTTTTTTCAAAAAGACGCTCTGCGCCTTGCACGTGTTGCACACGATGGAGACGTTCGCCTCGCTGTCCTTGCAGTACTCCACCAAGTCGTCGTTCACGCGGATGTTGTCGAAGATGATGTTGAACACGTCGTGGAGGGAGAGCGTCTGGCCCGTCTCCCTGTTATATTCATTCACGATCTTGCCGAAGCTGTACTCGCCGAGGTGCAGGTCTTCTTCGTAGTCCTGTTTGATCTCGGCAAAGGTGTCGATGTCGAAGCCGTCCTCGCGCATCTCTTCCTTCTCTGCATCGGTGAGACCGCCTGGGTGGAGGAGGACGCCGTCCACGTCGAGTACGAGGTTCCCGCTCATTCTACGATCTCGAACGTGCCGTTCCTGCCGGTGTTCACCTGAAGGTTGCCCTTCCACTC